>NZ_JBEXIK010000001.1:431646-570379 GCF_040608515.1 Micromonospora sp. NPDC005173 | reverse complement strand
CCGGTGCCCGGTGCCCGGTGCCCGGTGCCCGGTGCCCGGTGGCCGGTGCCCGGTGGCCGGTGCCCGGTGGCCGGTGGCCGGTGGCCGGTGGCCGGTGGCCGTGCGGGCGTACCGGCGCGGGGTGCAGGATGGCGGGATGGGACGGGCGACTGACCGACGGGGCGTACTCCGGATCGACCTGGACGCGGTGGCCGACGGGCGCGGGTCCGTCCGCCGGCCGGACAGCCTGGCCGTGGAGGAGCCGCTGGAGATCCGGGTCGGCGCGGCCGGTCCCGGCCGGCGACGGCCGCTCGCGGTCACCATGCGCACGCCCGGGGACGACCTGGACCTGGCCATCGGGTTCCTGCTGACCGAAGGGCTGATCCGGTCGACCGACGACGTGCTCACCGCGCAGCTCTGCGCCGGAGCGGAGACGCCGAACACGTACAACGTGGTGGACGTGGTGCTCGCCCCCGGGGTGCCGGAACCGACCACCGACCCGTCCCGCAACTTCTACACGACCAGCTCCTGTGGGGTCTGCGGTAAGGCCAGCATCGACGCCGTCCGCACCCGCTCACTGTTCCCGGTCGCGGCCGATCCGCTCACCGTGCCGGCCGCCCTCCTCGCCGAACTGCCCGACCAGTTGCGCGCTGCCCAGCGCGGCTTCGACCGGACCGGCGGGCTGCACGCGGCGGGGCTGTTCACCGCCGCCGGAGAGCTGGTGGTGCTTCGAGAGGACGTGGGCCGGCACAACGCCGTGGACAAGGTGATCGGCTGGGCGGTGCGGGAACGCCGGCTGCCGCTGGCCGGGCACCTGCTGCTGGTCTCCGGCCGGGCCAGCTTCGAGCTGACCCAGAAGGCGTGGATGGCGGGGCTGCCGCTGCTGGCCGCGGTCTCCGCCCCGAGCACCCTCGCGGCGGAACTGGCCGACGAGGCCGGGATGACACTGGTCGGGTTCCTGCGCGGCCGGACCATGAACGTCTACGCCGGCGCGCACCGGATCACGGTGGAGCAGCCGGCCTGACGCGGGCGGATCGTCAGCGGTTGAGCAGGTCGAACAGCTCCAGCCGGGCTGCGGCGTCGCGGGCGATCAGGAACCCGACGATGCCGAGGAGCCAGCCCAGCGCGCTGCCCGCCTTCGTGATGATCCAGGCGTTCAGCCGGGCCAGCACCGGCTCGACCAACGCCGGGCGGGCCACCCTGGCGAGCAGCAACAGCACCGCCGGCAACACCATGACCAGGCAGTATCCGGCGAGCAGGGCCACCACGGTCGCCGTGCCGACCCCCGAGGTGGCCAACAGGCCCACCGCGCCGAGGTACGGGAGCATGGTCGCCACCTCGGCCAGCGCGGCGAGCAGCGCGAGCCCGGCCAACCAGCGAGCGGAGGAGTCCCCCGCGGTGGCCCGGTCCCGCCAGCGCAGCACGCCGCCGGTACGCGGGCGTCGTTTGCCGTCGTAGCGGAAGCTGAGCGCGAGAAGCGCCACGCCCAGGACGAGTTGCGCCCAGAGCACGCCGCGGTTGTCCGTGGCCCCGCCCAGCACGTCCGCCAACCTGCTGCCACCCCACACGAGCAGCAGCCCGACCGCGAGGTAGAAGGCGGCGATCGTCCCGAGATAGGTCAGGATCCGCCGGACGCTGACCGGCCCGGGCGCGAGCAGCAACCAGACCGGGATGAAGAGGGTGCCGATGCTGGTGCTGTCCACCAACGCCAGCCCGGCCAGCGACAGCAGCAACGCGACGGTCATGTCGTACCGGTACGGAGTTCGGACACGAGATCATTGTCCGGTGGTGGCTGCTCCGCCGAGTCGGCCGTGGACAGGAGAGACGCGTACATCGTTCGGCGGACGCGTCAGGCAAGTTCAAGGATGCTCCACGTGGCCGGCAGTACCTTCGCCGCCTCCTTGGGCTGCGCGGTCGCGTAGTGCGCCCGGTAGGTGAGCGCCGCACGGGCGGCGTGGCCGAGCGAGATGTCGCCGTCGATGACGCGGGCCAGCGTGCCCGTGGCTCGGACGTCGTCGGCGTCGAGCGGCAGCAGGCGGACCACCGGGGCGGTCATCAGCAGGGCCAGCAGCGCGGCGCCGACCTCGTCGGCAGTGCCCGCGTACGCGGCCGCCAGGCAGGCGGCGGGGACGGCCACCTGCCGTCCCTCGTCGGCGACCTCCGCCATCAACTCACCCACCGAAACGTTGCCCTCGGCGTAGGCGGTCAACGCGGACGCGTCCAACACAGCCGCGATCCGATCACTCATCCGGCGTCACCCAGCATCCGCCGCCCCTCAGCCAGGGCGTCCGCCGGGATGGGCGTCGCCAGCCGCCCCCGCCATCGCGCCTTGCCCGCCTCGGTGACCTCGATACCGGCTCGCCGCAGCACCTCGTCGAGGTGCGCGCCGGCCATCTGGGCCCGGACCGCCGCGGTGATCGCGGCCGAGACGTTGGGCTGCCGGTCGAGCCAGTCGGCGACATCGTCGGGGAGACTGACGGAACGTTTCGCGGTCATGTCAACAAGCCTAGCGAAACTGGTAGCACCGGCGGTGCTACCGGCTGGGGTGGGCGCTGGGCGTTGCCGGTCAGCGGCGGCCACGTCGGCCCCGCTTGTGGGGACGGACCACGCCGGGCAGGCCGACGGACGGCCAGCCGTCCAGCTCCGATGGGGGCACGCCGCGTCGGAGCAGGTCGTCCAGGAGCAGGGCCAGCGAGTAGTCGGGGTGCAGGCTCAACGCACGCTCCAGCGCGACCGCGGCCAGTGCCCCCTGCCCCGCCCGCCAGGCGGCGAACGCCAGCAGCGCGCCAGGCGCGGCGGTCAACTCCGGCTCCGCCCGGCGGAGCACGTCGGTCCAGAGGGCGATGTCCCGGTCCCGACCGTCGGTGCGTTCCCAGGCGTGGTCGCGGATCGGCGGGTGGGTCAGCAGCAGCCTCAGCCAGGCCACCTCGTCGTCGTCGAGCCGCTCGCCGCGCCGCTGCCGGCGCTGCGCCTCGCGGACCGCCGCCACCCCGGCGGAGCGCAGCGCCCGGCCGCCGAGCAGGTCGCTCGCAGGCGCCTGCTCGGCCAGCTCGGTCAGTCGCCGCTCGGCCCGGACGGTGGCCGCGCGCAGCGCGGCCCGAGCCGGGCCGTCCACCGGCGACACCTGTGCCGCGAGGGCGGCCCGGTCGGGGAGCGCGACCTGGCCGGCGAAGACCGCCGAGGCGGTCACCGGGTTGGCCGCCGGGTCGTAGCGCCGGCCCTCGGGCGGGCAGCAGTCGGCCTCGGCGCAGAGGTAGGACCACCAGCGACCATCGGTCACCCGCAGCGCGTCGAGCACGTCCAACCCGGCGCCGGTCAGGGCGGCGCGCACCGCGTCCACGCTCGGCGTCACCCGGTCGGGCGGCCCGTAGCCGACCACGGTCGCCGCCTCCGCGCCCTGCCGGTGGATCACCCCGGCCAGGTGCTGGGCTCGCTCGACCGGGTTGGCCGACGGATCGGGCAGGTCGGCGCGGGCGGCGAAGATGATCTGCCGTCCACGCAGCGCCACCGCGACCACGCTGTCGGCGGGGTGGAAGCCGAGCAGGTACGGCACGGCGGCGAGCAGGTCGGCGGGTGAGCGGACGGCGAGCCGGGGGCGTTCTGTCGAGGTCATGCCGGGAGCCTGCGACGCGGTGGTACGGCTTCGCCGCCCCTGTGGACGACACGCGAGTTATCCACAGTCACTCACCGTGTTGTCCCTGCTCACCACGTACCAAGACGTACTCGGAAGCGACCTGTGGCGCCGGGAACCGAGCCGATGTGTTCGGGCGGCACCGTTGTGTCGTGGGGAGCGGTTACCGTGCGCTGATGGACCTGGCGTACCTGCGCGCGCACCCGGCACACCTGCCGACGTTCCTGACCCACCAGCGGATCCGGGAGACGCCGGTCGCCGGTGGGGACATCTGCGCCGCCGCCCGGCTCACCCTGGACGACGGTCACTCGGTCTTCGCCAAGTCCTGGCCGGAGCGGGCCGGCCGGCCGGCACCGGAGGGCTTCTTCGACGCCGAGGCGGCCGGGTTGCGCTGGCTGCGGGAGACGGGCACGGTCGCCGTACCTGAGGTGATCGTGGCGTTGCCCGACCTGCTCGCGCTCGACTGGGTGGAGCCCGGCGAGCCGACGCCGGAGGCGGCCGAGCGCTTCGGCCGGGAGTTGGCCGGCCTGCACCGGGCCGGCGCACCAACCTTCGGTGCGACCTGGCCCGGTTTCATCGGGGCTCTCCCGCAGGACAACACCCCCGACGACGGCCCCTGGTCGACGTGGTTCGCCGAACGACGACTCGTCCCCTACCTGCGGCAATCGGTCGACGACGGCGCACTGAGCAGCGCTGACGCCGAGCTGGTCGAGCAGGTGATCGGTCGGGTCGGCGAGTTTGGCGGGGACGAGCCACCGGCCCGCATCCACGGCGACCTGTGGCCGGGCAACGTGCTGTGGGGCCACGACCGGGCCTGGTTGGTCGACCCGGCGGCGCACGGCGGCCACCGGGAGACCGACCTCGCCCAGCTGGCGCTCTTCGGCGGCCTCCCGCACCTGGACCGGGTGCTGGCCGCCTATCGGGAGAGCTGGCCGTTGACCGAGGGCTGGCGGGCACGAGTGCCGCTGCATCAGCTGCACCTGCTGCTCGTGCACACCGCGCTCTTCGGCGGCGGTTACCGGGACGCGGTCATCCAGAACGCCCGTGCCGCCCTCGGCCGGCCCGAGCGCGCTACGGTCGACAGGTGAGCGTCGCCCCGCGGACCGACGGCGTCCTCGTCGACCGGTACGGCCGCGTCGCCCGGGACCTGCGCGTGTCCCTCACCGACAAGTGCAATCTGCGCTGCACCTACTGCATGCCGGCCGAGGGTCTGCCCTGGCTGGCGGGCCCTGAGCTGCTCACCGACGAGGAGATCGTCCGTCTGGTCCGGGTGGCGGTCGAGCGGCTCGACGTGACCGAGGTGCGGTTCACCGGCGGCGAGCCGCTGATCCGGCCCGGGCTGCTCGACATCGTGGCCGCGGTCGCCGCGCTGGAGCCGCGCCCGCGGATCTCGCTCACCACCAACGGCATCGGCCTGGATCGGCTCGCCCCGGCGCTGCGCACTGCCGGCCTCGATCGGGTCAACGTCTCGCTGGACACTCTGGACCCGGCCCGGTTCACCCAGCTCACCCGCCGTCCCCGGTTGGACGCGGTGCTCGCCGGGCTGGCCGGGGCCGCAGCTGCCGGGCTCGCCCCCGTGAAGATCAATTCTGTGCTGATGCGCGGCGTCAACGACGGCGACGCACCGGCTCTGCTCCGCTTCGCCTTGGACCACGGCTACCAACTGCGGATCATCGAGCAGATGCCACTGGACGCCCAGCACGGTTGGGACCGCAACTCGATGGTCACCGCCGAGGAGATCCTGACGTCCCTGCGTACCCGCTTCGACCTCAGCCCTGACCCGGCCGAACGCGGCGCGGCACCGGCGGAGACCTGGCTGGTCAACGGTGGCCCGGCCCGGGTCGGGGTGATCGCCAGCGTCACCCGACCCTTCTGCGGCGACTGCGACCGCACCCGGCTGACCGCCGACGGCCAGGTCCGCGCCTGCCTCTTCGCCACCGAGGAGTCCGACCTGCGTGCCGCCCTGCGCGGCGGCGCGGACGACGACGAGCTGGCGCGACGCTGGCGCACCGCCATGTGGGGCAAGCGCGCCGGGCACGGCATCGACGACCCCACCTTCCTCCAGCCGACCCGCCCGATGTCGGCGATCGGCGGCTGACTCGTGGACCCGACGCCGCTGACCATCCGCTATTTCGCGGGCGCGCGCGCCGCCGCCGGCCGCGCCGAGGAGGTCACCCCCGCCGGCCGGTCACTCGACGACCTCACCGTCGAGCTGGCCCAGCGGCACGGCGACCAACTCGCCGCCGTACTGCGGGTGGCGAGTTTCCTCGTGGACGGTGTGACCTGTCATGATCGTCAGGCACCCCTGCCGGGCGGGGCCACGATCGATGTCCTGCCCCCGTTCGCGGGCGGCTGATGGAGACGCACAGATAATGGCGGTTGTGGGTTTCGTAGCCGTCCTGGCGCTGATCACCGGTCTCATCCATCTCTACCTGTGGAAGCGGCTGGTTCGGGACACCACCACGCCGGGCCGCTGGCGGCGGATCGGCGGGATAGCCGCCCTGGTCCTGGCGCTACTCGTGCCGATCACCCTCGCCGGGACCCAGGCCGGGCTCTACTGGCTGGCCTGGCCGGGCTACCTCTGGCTCGCGCTGATGTTCTACCTGCTGGTCCTGCTCGTCGTGCTCGAAGTGCCGATGCTGGTCACCCGGCTGGTGCTGCGCCGCCGGGTGATCGCCGCCGAGCCGACCACCGCCGCGCCCGAGCCGGTCCTGGTCGGGGCCGCCGGGCCGACCGAGCCGCCGGCCGTCGGCGCCGTCGCGGCACCGGACCACGACCCGGCCCGCCGGCTGCTGCTGGCCCGCGGGGCCGCCATCTTCGCCGGCCTCACCGCCACCGGCCTCACGGGGTACGGAGTACGCACCGCACTCGGCCCGCCCCAGCTGGACCGGGTGCGGATCCCGCTCGCAAAGCTCCCGCGCAGCATGGACGGCCTGCGCATCGCGACCGTCTCCGACATCCACCTCGGCCCGCTGCGCGGCCGGGCGCACACCGAGCGGATCGTCGCCGCGATCAACCGGCTCGACGCCGACCTGGTGGCGGTCGTCGGTGACCTGGTCGACGGGTCGGTCGCCGAGTTGGGCTCGGCCGCCGCGCCGCTTCGCGACCTGCGCTCCCGCTACGGCAGCTTCTTCGTCACCGGCAACCACGAGTACTACTCGGGGGTGGAGGAGTGGGTCCAGGAGGTGGACCGGCTCGGCCTGCGGGTGCTGCAGAACAAGCGGCAGGAGATCCAGGCCCGGGGCGGCGTGCTCGATCTGGCCGGCGTGAACGACCTGTCCGGCACGGGCACCGGCCTCGCCGCCGGGCCGGACTTCGCCGCCGCGCTCGGTGACCGTGACACGAGCCGGCCGGTGATCCTGCTCGCGCACCAGCCGTTGGCGGCGGTGGAGGCGGCAACGTACGGCGTCGACCTGCAACTGTCCGGGCACACCCACGGCGGGCAGATGGTGCCGTTCAACCTGGCCGTCCGACTCGAACAGCCGGTGGTCAGCGGGCTGGGCGAGGTCGACGGCACCAAGGTCTACGTGACCAACGGCGCCGGTTTCTGGGGTCCGCCGGTCCGGGTCGGGGCCGAACCACAGATCACCCTGGTCGAGCTGCGCTCGGCATAGCGGACGTCACGTCCGCGCGTGGCGGCAGGCGGCCGGCGCAGCGGGCGTGACAGGATGCGGCGTGCCCCCGTTCAGCGCCGTACCCCCCGGTGGCCTACCGCCATTCGTCGCGGACCTGCACATCCACTCGAAGTACTCGCGCGCGTGCAGCCGCGACCTCACCCTGCCGAACCTCGCCTGGTGGGCCCGGCGTAAGGGCATCGCCCTGCTCGGCACCGGAGACTTCACCCACCCCGCCTGGTACGACCACCTGCGGGAGACACTGCGCCCGGCCGAACCGGGGCTCTACCGGCTCGACCCGGAGGCGGAACGGGACATCGCCCGCCGACTGCCGCCTCGACTCGCCAGCACGGCGGAGGCGAACCCGGTCCGGTTCATGCTGAGCGTGGAGATCTCCACCATCTACAAGCGGGACGACCGGACCCGCAAGGTGCATCACCTGATCTACCTGCCCGACCTGGATGCGGTGGCCCGGTTCAACGCCGCGCTCGGCCGGATCGGCAACCTCGGCTCCGACGGTCGGCCGATCCTCGGCCTGGACTCCCGGGACCTGCTGGAGATCACCCTCGAGGCGAGCCCGGACGGCTACCTGGTCCCGGCGCACATCTGGACGCCCTGGTTCTCCGCGCTGGGCTCGAAGTCCGGCTTCGACGCGATCGCCGACTGCTACGCCGACCTGGCCGAGCACATCTTCGCCGTGGAGACCGGCCTCTCCTCCGACCCGGCGATGAACTGGCGGGTCGGCAGCCTCGACCGCTACCAGTTGGTCTCCAACTCGGACGCGCACTCCCCGCCGGCCCTGGGCCGCGAGGCGACCCTGCTGACCGCCGAGCGGGATTACTTCGCCGTCCGGGAGGCGCTGCGGACCGGCGACGGTCTGGCCGGCACCATCGAGTTCTTCCCGGAGGAGGGCAAGTACCACGCGGACGGGCACCGGCTGTGCGGGGTCACCTGGTCCCCCGAGCGGACCAGGGCCGCCGGCGGACGCTGCCCCGAGTGCGGCAAGCCGCTCACCGTGGGCGTCCTCAGCCGGGTCGAGGAGTTGGCCGACCGCGCGGAGGGGCACCGGCCGGCGCACGCTCGGGAGGTCACCCACCTGGTGCAGTTGGCCGAGATCCTCGGCGAGATCAACAAGGTGGGCGCCCGGTCGAAGAAGGTCGAGGGACGGCTCAACGAGTTACTCGCCGCACTCGGCCCCGAGCTGGAGATCCTGACCACGACACCGTTGACCGACATCGCGCAGGCCGGCGGTGAGCTGCTCGCGGAGGGCATCGGGCGGCTGCGGCGCGGCGACGTGCGCCGGGTGCCGGGCTACGACGGCGAGTACGGAGTGATCACCCTCTTCGACCCGGCGGAGCTGAGTGTCCGGGCCGACACAGCCCAGGAGACGCTGTTCGACGTACCGGTGCCGGCGCAGCGGCGACCCGCGGAGCCGGCGGCGAAGGTGAAGCGCCCTGCGGCGACGAAGGCGGAGTCGAAGCGCAAGACCGCCCCAGCACCCGCCCCGCCGATCGCGCCACCGCCGTCACCGCACGAGCCGTTCGAGCCGATGCTCGCGGGCATGGAGGAGGTCGGCACCGGCCTGCTGGACCGGCTGGACGCGATGCAGCGGGTGGCCGCCTCCGCGCCCGGCGGCCCGCTGCTCATCGTGGCCGGCCCAGGCACCGGCAAGACCCGGACGCTGACCCACCGGATCGCGTACCTCTGCGCGGAGCTGAACGTCTTTCCCGAGCACTGCCTGGCCATCACCTTCACCCGCCGGGCCGCCGAGGAGCTGCGGCACCGCCTCGACGGTCTGCTCGGCCCGGTCGCCGAGGACGTCACCGTGGGCACCTTCCACGCGCTGGGGCTGACCATCCTGCGCGAGAACGCCGACGCGGCGGGCCTGCCGGCGGCCTTCCGGATCGCCGACGACGCCGAGCGGGCGGCGGCCCGGTCGGAGGCCGGCGACGACCCCGCCAGCTACATCGCACTGCTGCGCAAGCAGGACCTGGTCGACCTGGACGAGCTGGTCAGCCTGCCGGTGGAGCTGCTGCGGGCCGACCGGGAGCTGGTCGGGCGGTACCGGGACCGCTGGCGGTGGATCTTCGTCGACGAGTACCAGGACGTTGACGCCGTGCAGTACGAGCTGCTGCGGCTGCTCAGCCCCGCCGACGGCAACCTCTGCGCGATCGGCGACCCGGACCAGGCCATCTACTCGTTCCGGGGCGCCGACGTCGGCTACTTCCTGCGCTTCTCCCAGGACTTCACCGACGCCCGGTTGGTCCGGCTCAACCGCAACTACCGCTCGTCGGCACCGATCCTGGCCGCTGCGGTGCAGGCCATCGCGCCGTCCTCGCTGGTCCGTGGCCGACGGCTGGACCCGGCCCGGCTCGACCCGGAGGCGCCACTGGTCGGCCGCTACCCCGCGGCGTCCGTCGCCGAGGAGGCCGACTTCGTGGTCCGTACCGTCGACGATCTGGTCGGCGGGCTGTCCCACCGGTCGCTGGACTCGGGTCGGATCGACGGTCGGTCCACCTCCCTGTCGTTCTCCGACATCGCCGTGCTGTACCGCACCGACGCGCAGGCCGCGCCGATCGTGGACGCGCTGACCCGGGCCAACATTCCGGTACAGAAGCGCTCACACGACCGGCTGCGGGACCGGCCCGGGGTGGCGGCCATCGCACGCGAGCTGCGGCACGCCGACGGATTGGCGGGCTCGTTGGCCGCCCGGGTCCGGCTGGCCGGCCAGGTCGTGGCGGAGCGGTTCGCCGTGCCCACCCTGGACGGCGCCGTCGCGGGCCGTCCCGAGGACGTCCGCTCCGCGGTGGACCTGCTGACCCCGCTGGCCCGACGCTGCGGCGACGACCTGGAGACGTTCCTGTCGCAGCTGGCCACCGGCGCGGAGGTCGACGCGCTCGACCCGCGCGCGGAGGCGGTCACGCTGCTCACCCTGCACGCCGCGAAGGGCCTGGAGTTCCCGGTGGTCTTCCTGGTCGGCGCCGAGGACGGGCTGCTGCCGCTGCGCTGGCCGGGCTCGACGCCCGACGAGGACGCGGTGGCCGAGGAGCGGCGGCTCTTCTTCGTCGGCCTGACCCGGGCCCAGGACCGCCTGTACGTCAGTCACGCCGCCCGCCGCACCCGGCACGGCGCGGAACGCGACTGCGCTCCGTCACCGTTCCTCGGCGTCATCGACCCCGGCTTGTTCGAGCGGTTCGGCGAGACCGAGCCGCGCCGCCCCAAGGACCGCCAGCTCCGCCTCATCTGACAATTCCGCTCCCCTTTCCCGACTGCCAGCGACAACCGGCCGGGTAGGAACGGAGCGATGAGCGTGATACCTCAGACCCATATTTATACCTCTGAGGTATCGCGCTTCTTCATGCGAGCGCCGGCAACGGCGTCAGCCACAGTGAGATCGGCGGGCCGGGCTGCGCGCGGGCCAGCGGCGAGCCGGCGCAGGCTGGCTGGACCCGTCAGCGGTCGGTCGGCGGGTCAGCCGAGGAGGACTGCGAGCCAGGCGCCCGCGAGCAGGGCTGGCCCGAGTGGCAGCAGGGTGTCCCGGCGCACCCGCCGGGCGGCGAGCAGGCCGAGCACCAGGCCGCCGTGTAGTAGGTGTGGCAGGAGCAGGCCGGCCAGCAGTGCGTCTCGGCCGAGCCAGCCGAGCGGCAGGCCGAGGACGGCGGCGAGCTTCACGTCTCCGAAGCCCAACCGTGAGCCGGGCAGCAGGGCGAGCAGCAGGTGCGCCGCGCCTGCGGCCGCCGCACCAGCCAGCGCGCCGAGCAGCCGGCCGGGGGTGCCGGCGAGCAGCGCCGTGCCGGTCAGGCCGCCGAGGGCCAGCACTCCGGCGGCGAGGACCAGCGGATCGGGCAGCCGCAGGCAGGCCAGGTCGATCCCGGCCAGCACCAGCCCCACGGCCGCCACCGCGAGGAAGACCGGTAGCGCCAGGTCGTCACCCCGTGCCACGGCGAGCCCTGCGAACACCGCGGCCGCCACCACCGGGCTGAGCCACGCCCACCCGCCGGGCCGCGGCTCCGGACCCGACCTCGTCAGCTCCGGCGGGGTGGTGAAGCGCCGGGCCAGCGAGGGTACGGCGAGGCCAACCAGCGCGCCGACCAGCGCGACCGGCACCGGCGCTGCGGCCGACATGGGCCGGACGTTACCGGCGGTCGCCCACCCGCACCGCCCCCGATCGCGGTGCCGCGCCCAACCGGCGGGGACGTTCGGTGGTCACCACCAGGGCCACCCCGGCGACGATGACCGCACCGCCGAGCAGCACCTGCGGAGTGATCGGCTCGGCCACCAGTAGCGCGCCGAGCGCCACCGCGACCGCCGGGTTGACGTAGGCGTACGTCGAGACCAGCGAGAGGGGCGCGTTGTGCAGCAGCCAGACGTACGCGGTGAAGGCCACCAGCGAGCCGGCCACCATGAGGTAGGCCAGCGCAAGCCAGGACCGGGTGCTGACCTCTGCCGGGTGGAAGTCGCGCAGCTCGCCCCGGCCGGCGGCGACCACGGCCAGCACCAGCGCGCCAGCGATCATCTCGTACACCGTGGCGACGAACGGGTCGGCGGGCATCCGGATCCGTCCGGACAGGAACGACCCGACCGACCAGGAGGTGGCCCCCGCGACCACGGTCAACGCCCCGACCAGCGGCACCGCGTCCGCGCTTCCGGCGGGCAGCACCAGCAGGACCAGACCGACGAAGCCCAGGGTGACCCCGGCGAACGTCCAGATCGGGGGGCGGTCCCCGGTGGCGGAGCGCAGCAGCACCACCAGCAGCGGCACGGTAGCCACCAGCAGTGCGGCGATCCCGGACGGTAACGCCACTCCCGGCGGCCCGGACTCGGCGAGCACCACCAGGCCGTTGCCACCGGCGAGCAGGAGCACTCCGACCAGCGCGGCGGAGCCTAGTTGCCGGCGGTCTACCCGCAGCGCGCCCGGTCCTCGGCGCAGTCGCAGCACAGCCGCCAGCACCAGGCCGGCGGCGGCGAACCGCAGCGCGGCCGACGTCAGCGGGGGCAGCGACTCCACGGCGATCCGGATGCCGAGATAGGTGGAACCCCAGAGTAGGTAGACCACGATCAACGCGGTCCAGATCAGGGTCGGTGCGGCGTCGGTGCGACGGCCGGCCAGGCCGGCGGCACTCGGTGGAGATGAGGTCATCGGTGGACCACGCTACGGTGACCTCGGAGTCGGCGTCTTGCTTTGGTGGCCGGCCTCACCACTCGTGCAGGAGGGCGGCATGACGAACTACGGGCCACCGGGTGGCGGCGTCCCGGGACCGTGGCGTGGGCAACGACCCGACGAGACATCGGGGCGGCCCGTTCAGCAGCCCTACCCGCCTGCACAGCAGCCGTACCCGCCGGTGCCCGAGACCTACCCGCCGTCGGTTCAGGCCTACCCTCCGGGAGTCCAGGGACGGCCCGGGTCATATGGCGACGGGTCCTACGGTGGTGCACCGGTGGGGCCGTACGGCGGTGGTCCTGGCAGCTCCTACGGTGGTGGGTCCTACCGGCCGACGCAGGCGGCCCCGGCGTACAGCGGGGAGCCGTACCGGCCCGACGGCCCGTACGGCGGAGATCCCTCGCAGACCCCGGGCAGGCGCGGTCGAGGTCCGCTGATCGCGGTGCTGGCCATCGTGCTGCTGCTGGTGGTGGCCGGCGGCGGTGCGTTCTGGTTCCTCAGCGGACCGGACGATCCGGCCCCGTCGACCGCACCGACCGGCTCGGCCGTCGCCGCGGGGCCCAGCGCGGACGCCACCGCACCGGCCGAGCCGGCACCGAGCGCCGCAGCGCCGGAGTCGTCGGCCGACCCGCGGTTCGTCAAGGTCGGCCAGTGCGTCCGTAACGATGGTGCGGCCGGTGGCAAGCCCAAGCTGCTGATCAGCGGCTGCGCTCCGAAGTCGTACGAGGTGCTGCACCGGATCGACGGCGCGACCAATGGTGAGCCGGACGCCGAGGCCAAGTGCGCCAAGGTCGAGGGCTACACCAACTGGTACTTCTTCGACAGCGAGCTGGACACCCTCGACTTCGTCCTCTGCCTGAAGCAGCGCTGAGACCACCCACCCCTGGGGATGACATGACGACCTACGGACCATCGGGTTCCGAGCAGCCGGACGACCCGTACCAACGCCCGGCGACCGGCCCCGACGGCTCGCCACCGATTGACCCGACCCGGCCGCAGTGGGGTCCGCCACCGGCCGGCGCGGAGCCGCCAACCGCGCCCATGTGGGGTCCGCCGCCGGCCTCGGGCCCGGGTTACCCGCCGCCCGCCGGTCCGGGCTGGGCGCCACCGCCCAGCTCCGGCGCCGGATACCCGCCGCCACCCGGGCCGTTCCCGCCGGCCGGGCCGACACCGGGCCAGCCGGCGGCGCCGTGGGGCCAGCCGGCACCCGGTGGGTACGGAATGCCGCCCGCCGCGCCAGCGAAGAAGACCGGCGGGAAGGTCGCCCTGATCATCGCGCTGGTGGTGCTGCTCCTGCTCTGCCCGTGCCTCGGCCTAGTCGGTTGGGCGGTCTGGAAGGCCGCCGACGCCGACAGCAATGCCTCGCCCGCACCGTCGGCGAGCGCGCGGGCCGTACCGCCGGCCCTGCCCAGCGACGCGCCGACGCCGGCAGCGCCGAGCCCAAGCGAGGTGGAGTTCGCCAAGGGCGACTGCGTGGTCAACGAAGGCACCGAGGACGACGCGGAGCTGCGCAAGGTGCCGTGCGGGCCGAACACCTACCAGGTGCTGCTGCGGATTCCGGCGACGAGCGACGGCGACCGGTGCGAGACGCTCGCGCCGCAGGCCACCGCGAACTACGTGCACGACAACTCGGTCGACCTGTTCGACTACGTGCTCTGTCTGAAGAAGCGGTAGCCGGTAGCCAAAACTAGGGCTGTCTAGCGTGGACGCTAGACAGTCCTAGTTTCTTGTCGACGACCTCGACACGCCGGTAGCCCCATCTATCCATGTCTAGCCTCGCCGCTAGATGGCCCGATACTGTGCGATGCGTGGATCCGGTCCGCAACCCGTACGCACCGGGCGCCGGCCAGCGCCCGCCCGAACTCGCCGGGCGGGGGCGGGAGCTGGACGTCTTCGACATCGTGCTGGAGCGCATCGCCCGGGGCCGCCCCGAACGCAGCCTCATGCTCACCGGGCTGCGCGGCGTCGGCAAGACCGTCCTGCTCAACACCCTCCGGTCGCAGGCGATCAACCGACTGTGGGGCAGCGGCAAGATCGAGGCACGGCCGGACCAGTCGCTGCGTCGCCCGGTTGCCGCCGCGCTGCACATGGCGGTCCGGGAGCTCGCCCCCCGACACCGCGCGCCCGACCGGATCGACGCCTTCCTCGGGGTCCTCAAGGCGTTCGCCCAGCGGTCCGCCCCGACCGGCCGTGCCGGTTCCGCCCCGAAGCTGCGCGACCGGTGGCAGCCCGGGATCGACGTGCCCGCGGCCAGCGGTCGAGCCGACTCCGGCGACATCGAGATCGACCTGGTCGAGCTGCTCACTGACGCCGCCGCCGTGGCCAGCGACGTGGGCACCGGCATCGCCGTCTTCATCGACGAGATGCAGGACCTCGGCCCGGAGGACGTGTCGGCGCTCTGCGCCGCCTGCCACGAGCTGTCCCAGCTCGGCGCGCCACTGATCGTCGTCGGCGCCGGCCTGCCGCACCTGCCCGCCGTGCTCAGTGCCGCGAAGTCGTACTCCGAGCGGCTGTTCCGCTACCAGCGCATCGACCGGCTCGACCGGATCGCCGCCGACCAGGCGCTCTGCGCGCCGGCCGAGCGCGAGGAGGTGGAGTACGAGCAGAAGGCGCTCGACCTGCTCTACGAGAAGTCCGGCGGCTACCCCTACTTCGTCCAGGCGTACGGGAAGGCGACCTGGGACCATGCTCCGCGCTCGCCGATCACGGCGGCCGACGTCCGGGTCGCCGCACCGGAGGCGGAAGCTGAGCTGGGGGTCGGCTTCTTCGGCTCCCGGTTCGAGCGGGCCACCCCCGCCGAGCGTGAGTACATGCGGGCGATGGCCACGCTGTCTCTGGTGGAGGGCGAGTCCGGGGGCGTGGTCCGCGACGACATGGACGCCGCGGTACCCACCGCCGAGATCGCCCGGGCCCTCGGCCGCAAGCCGGCCAGCCTCTCCCCGGCTCGGGACGCGCTGATCAAGAAGGGGCTGATCTATTCCGGTGAGCGGGGCACGGTGGCCTTCACCGTCCCGCACTTCGGCCGGTACCTGCGCACCCAGCCGGTCTGACCCGGCCCCCTGGGAATCGCGAGGCCGGCGCCGTCAGACCTGCGACCAGGGCGCCGGAAAGATCACCTCGCCGCGCGGTGGTGGCCCCTCCTCGCTGGTGGACGGCGGCAACACGAGCGCCTGCCAGGGCTCACCCAGACCGGCCCACGGGCTGGTCAGCCCCAGCTCGCTGGCCGCGACGAAGCCGAACCGGCGGTAGAAGGCCGGGTCACCGAGGACCACGACCAGGCGCTCGCCCAGCTCGGTGGCAGCGTCGAGAGCGGCCTGCACCACCGCCGTGCCGTGCCCGACCCGCTGTCGGTGCGGCGCGACGGCCACCGGGCCGAGCGCCAGGGCTGGGGCGTCGGCGCCCCGATCCGGTCGGACCCGCACCCGGCTGAGCAGGGCGTACCCGACCACCTCGCCGCCGTACTCGGCGACCATGGCCAGCTCCGGCAGCCAGGCCGCGGTGCCCCGCAGCTCGTCGACCAGGCCCACCTCGGGCGGGGTCGCCACGTCCGGCCGGGCGAACGCGGCAGCCAGCGCCCGACGCACCGGGCCGGCGTCGGCCGGATCCTCGGGTCGTAGCCGCAGCGTGGTCACCCGCGCGACGTTACCCGTCACGGCCGGTCCATCAGCGATGGTCGCTCGAATCGGCGTGGCGCATGTGCATGACCACCGATCCGGATCCGGCGGTTGCCGGGGTAGCAAAGGCCGCGACGGGGTATGACTGATCCATGACGCCCGTACGCTCTCTAGCCCGCGCCATGCTGAGCGGCATCTTCGTGGTCAGCGGGTACCGCAACTTCCGCAACCCGGAACGGCTGGCGGCGGCAGCCAAGCCGGTCACCGACAAGGTCACGCCGCTCCTGCAGAAGGCACACCCGAGCATCCCCACTGAGACCGAGACGCTGATCCGGCTCAACGCCTTGGTGCAGGTCAGCGCCGGCCTGATGCTGGCCACCGGGCGATTCAGCCGACCCGCCGCGCTGGTCCTCGCCGGCACGCTGGTGCCGGTGACCATCGCCGGGCATCCCTTCTGGAACAACGACGACCCGGTCGCCCGGAACAACAACCAGGTCCACGTCTTGAAGAACCTCGGCATCTTCGGCGGCCTTCTGCTCGCTGCGGCGGACACCGGCGGCAAGCCGGGTCTGCGTTGGCGGACCGGTCATCGCATCGGCCACTCTCGACGTTCTGTGCAACGCGCCGTCCGCACCGCCCGGCGGGACGCTCGGATCGCCGTCCGATCCGCCTCCACCGCTCGTCGGCTCCCCGGCTGACCTGCGTCGATACCCTCTCGCGCCATCCCCACCCCCCGCTAAGGCCGCGAATTACCTGAACCGCCCGGTAGGCGTTAACGCGGTGGAAATGTCAAAAACATGTGTGGGATCGGACACGGTCGCATAACGCGGGAGGCACTGACGTGAGGCGCCGTTCTAGGCTCCGTGCAGGACCTGGACGGGTAGGACGACCTTGGTATGGAGGTGGCCGCGCCATGCCGACGACCGTCGGTAGTCGGGCGGACCGCCTCGCCCCAGTCCGACGCGTGACGCGTGGGATCGATCGCAGGAATGTCGTACGGGGTGCCATCGTGGCCGCCGTCGCCTACGCCGCATGGCTCGCCATCGGTGCGTTCGGGCGGCCGTACAGCTTCTTCGACATGAAGATCTACCACGGTGCCGTCGTGTGGTGGGCGAGCGGTCACGAGCTCTACGAGTTCATCGCGCCCGGCACCACCCTCGGCTTCACCTACCCGCCGTTCGGCGGCCTGGTCATGCTGCCGATGGCACAGTTGCCGATCGGCGCGGCCGGGATGGTCAACGCCCTCGCCAGCATCGCCGCGTTGGCGCTGGTGCTGGCCGGGCTGCTCCGCCCCATCGTGGACCGGCTGGCCTGGCCACTGTGGTTCAGCGTGGCCTTGGCGGTGCCGCTGGCGATCGCCATCGAGCCGGGCCGGGAAACCCTCGGCTACGGCCAGGTCAACATCCTGCTGTTCGCGCTGATCATGGCCGACCTGATCGGGCTGCGTTGGCGCTCCCGCAGGGGCACCCACTACGCCGCGACCGACGGCCCCCTGCTGCGCTTCATCTATGGCGGCGCTTGGGCCGGCGCCGGCATCGGCCTGGCCACCGCGGTCAAGCTCACCCCGGCGCTGTTCATCGGCTACCTGTTGATCACCCGCCAGTGGCGGGTGGCGGCCACCGCGATCGGCACCACGATCGGCGTGACGGTAGGGACCTTCGCGATCGTCGGCGACGAGTCGCGGGCGTACTTCGGCAGCGTGCTCTGGCAGACCGAGCGGGTCGGCGCGGCGGACATGACGCCGAATCAGTCGCTCGCCGGCCTGCTTGCCCGGCTGTACGACTCGATCGAGACCCCCGGGCTGCTCTGGCTCTCCTTCTCGGTGCTGATCCTGGCGCTGGGCCTGTCCCGGGCGGCCAGCTCACGCGCCGACGGCGACGAGTTGACCGCGTTCACGCTGGTTGGTCTGACCGCCAATGTGATCAGCCCGATCTCCTGGACGCACCACCTGGTCTGGGTGATCCCAGCGATCATCGTGCTGGGCGACGCCGCGGTGCGCCGCCGAGAGGCGAGCCGGGGGTTGGCGCAGCGCACCGGCCCGGGCCTGACGTTCGGCGGGCTGCCGGGGCTCAACGGGCTCCGGCCGCCGATCTGGTACCCCACGCTGACCGGGCTCCGGCACGGCGTCGCCGCGATCGGGCTCTACCTGCTCTTCCTGATCTCCCCGATCTGGCCGTACGAGCACCAACTGCCGGAGATGTCGCACTACCAGGACGGTCTGTTCGGCGCGCTGATGGAGAACTCGCTCGCGCTCGCGCTGATCGTGCTGGTCGCAGCGCTGCCCTGGCGCCCTGGCGCCGAGCCGGCGTTCTACGGCGATCGGCTCGCCCGGCCCATGGCGGTCAACGGCCGCCGCTGAGCGGTCAGGGGCAGTTGACCCATTCCTCGGTGCCGTCGGCGAAGACCTGCCGCTTCCAGATCGGCAACCGCGCCTTGACCTCGTCCACGAGCCGGGCGCAGGCCGCGAAGGCCGCTGCGCGGTGCGCGGTGCTCACCGCGGCGACCAGCGCCACGTCACCGATCACCAGTGGACCGACCCGGTGCGAGACCGCCACGGCGTAGACGTCGGGCTCGGCCGCGATCTCGGCCGCCACCTCGCGCAGCACCTGTGCGGCGCTCGGGTGCCCTTCGTACTCCAGGCTCACCACCGGACGGCCGTGGTCGTGGTCGCGGACCACGCCCTGGAAGGAGACCACCGCGCCGGCCCGCCGGTCGGCAACCGCCGCCTCGTGCGTGGCCAGGTCGAGCGGCTGGTCGGTGACCTCACCGAAGGTGATGGCCGGCGCGGTCACGACGCACGCTCCCCGGGCAGCAACGGCAGTGGCACGATCGGCACCCGGTCGCCCGGCTCGCCGCTGGTGCCCGGCCGGATGACGGCGAACCCGTCGGCGCCGGCCAGCCCGCGCAGCATCGCCGAACCGACGTGCCGCACGGGGTACGCGGTGCCGGCGGCCCGGTCCAGCCGGACCAGTGCCAGGTGGGTGTGGTCGCCACGACCAGGCACCGCCTCGGCCAGCGTGACCTGCGGCAGCACCGGCATCGGGCGACCCTGGAGGCCGGCGAGCAGTGGGGCGACCAGCGACACCAGCGCGACGATGGCGGACTGTGGGTTGCCCGGCAGCCCGGCGACGAACCGGACCCGCCCGTCGTGGCCGGCAAGCCGGGCCAGCAACATCGGGAAACCGGGCCGCACCGCCACCGTGTTGACGACGTAGTCGGCGCCGAGCGCCTCCAGGGTCGGGTGCAGGTGGTCGACGGGACCGTTCATCGTGCCACCGGTGGTGCAGACCAGGTCGGCGTTGGCCAGCGCCGCGCGCAGGGCCGCCACGTGCGCGGGCAGCGTGTCGGCCACCGGGCCGACCACGTCGGACCCACGAACCTGGCAGCCGTACCGGCGCAGCCACGCGGGCACCGCCGGACCCAGCGCGTCCCGGACCCGGCCGGCGGCCGGCGGCCCCGCGGTGAGCAGCTCGTCGCCGAACACCAGCAGCGCGGCGCGCGGCGCCCGCCGGACCCGCAGCGTGTCGTGCCCGCAGGAAGCAGCCAGACCGATCACCGCCGGGTCGACCGGCGTGCCGGCCGGCAACAGATCCTCGCCGGCGTACGCCTCCTCGCCGGGCTGCCGCCACTCCGGCATTTCCCGGAGGGTGCCGCTGACCAGGCCGTCGGTAGTGGTGGACTCCTCGACGCGCAGCACGGCGGTGGCGCCGTCGGGCACCATCGCACCGGTGGCGATCTCGACTGTCGTGCCGTCCTCGGTGAGCGGCGCGGGCGTGTTGCCGGCCAGCACCCGGCCGACGACGCGCCACGGGCCGGCGCCGCGCACCGCCCAGCCGTCGACGCTGGAAGTGGGGAAGGCCGGCAGGTCGGTGCGGGTGGTCAACGGCTCGGCCAGGGTCAGCCCGTCGGCGTCGACCAGTGGCCGGGCGACGGCGGGAAGCGCGGCGGCCAGGCCGACCGCGTACACCCGGGACCGCGCTTCCTCCCACCCGGCCGGCGGGGGCGCGGCGACCCGGTCCGCTGTTGGTGCGGTTTCCGTGCTCACCGGCCGAGCCTATCGGGATGGACCGACACCCGCCGGGCCTGGCCGCGGACCGGTCAGTGGTCTCCGCCGCGAAGTTGGTCGACGGTGTGCCCGAGGATCGGCCCGAGCACGGCCAGCCCGTCCCGGGCGCCACCGGTCGAGCCGGGCAGGTTGACCACCAGCATGCGGCCGGCCACCCCGGCCAGACCGCGGGAAAGCACCGAGGTGGGCACCCGGTCGCGGCTGTACGCACGGATCGCCTCGGCGATGCCGGGAATCTCGTAATCCAGCAGTGCCCGGGTCACGTCCGGTGTCCGGTCCGATGGGGTGACCCCGGTGCCACCGCTGGTCAGCACCACATCGATGCCATCGGCGAGGGCGTCCTCCAGGGCCGTGCGGACCGGCTCACCGTCGGGCACCACCACCGGCTCGTCGACCTGGCAGCCCAGCTCGAGGAGACCGGCGACGAGCAGCGGGCCGCTCGTGTCGGCGTAGACGCCGGCCGCGGCCCGGTTGGACGCGACGATCACCCGCGCCCGGATCACGGCCGGTCCTCCGGTCGGACCCACTCGCCGGTCTTGCCGCCCTCCTTGCGCAGCACCCGGACCGCCTCCACCGAGGCCGCCGGGTCGACGGCCTTGACCATGTCGACCAGGGCGAGACCGGCGACCGCGACCGCGGTGAGCGCCTCCATCTCCACGCCGGTCCGGTCCGCCGTGCGGGCGGTGGCGGTGATCTCCACGGTGTCGGCGGTCAACTGCAGGTCGACGGTGACGCCGTGCAGGGCGATCGGGTGGCAGAGCGGGATCAGCTCCGGCGTGCGCTTGGCGCCCATGATCCCGGCCAGCCGGCCGACGGCCAGCGCGTCGCCCTTGGGCAACCCGTCGCGGTGCAGCAGGTCGACGACCTCGGGCGTGGTCCGCAGTCGGCCCGCCGCGACGGCCAGCCGGCCGGTCACCGCCTTGGCGGAGACGTCGACCATGCGGGCCGCGCCAGCGCGGTCGACGTGGCTGAGCTGCGCGGGTTCGGTCACGGTCGTGAGCCTATCGGTGCGGTACGACGGCCTGGTGCTCGGAAGGAGCGGCGACCGAGTGCCGGCCGCGCCGGGGTGCTGTCGACGCACCGGCGGTACGCCGCTCCTCCCTCACCAACCCGCCGCCGAGGTCGCTGGGGGGACCTGGCAGCGGGCGAGTGTCGACGACCCGGTTCTGCCCGTGGGCAGAACCTCCCCCGTTCGTCGATACGGCCGAGAAGCTACCGGGCCAGGCGATAAGAAATCGATAAGAGCCGTTCGGGCAGGTCAGTGGCCCACGTTCAGGGCGTTGTCGCCCAGTTCGGCGAGGCGGCGCTCGGCGTCGAAGCGTTCCGGCACGCCCATCCGGCGGAAGATCGCCAGGGCCCGCTCCCAGTGCCGTCGCGCCTCTGCCAGGTCGACGTGCGCGAAGTGGTCGGCAAGCCCGGCCAGGGCCCTGCCCTGCTCGTACGGATTCGAGATCCGTCCGGCAAGTTGAAGCCCTTGGCGGAGAGCATCGGAAGCTGATGCGGCATCCCCCATCGCCAGCAGCGTGGAGCCAAGGTCGTTGAGTGCGGCGCACTGAGCGTGCCGCTCGCCCGAGTCGGCGGCCAACTCGAAGGCGGCCTTGTGCTGCCACTGGGCCAGATCCAGCTCATTCAATCCTCGGTAGGCGACTCCGAGAGTGTTCCGGGCCTCGGCTTCGCCGTACCGGTGACCGGTGCGCCGGAACAGCGACAGCGAAGACTTCAGCAAGATCACGCCCCGCCTGAACTGCCCGGTGCGGACGCGCACCGCCGCGAGATGACTCAGGGCGTTCGCCAGGTGGTAGTAGTCCTGGTTGAGTCGAGCTTGGAACAGGTGCTGCCGGTGAATCTTGACGGCTTCGTCCCAGCGGCCGAGCGAGGCCAGCGCGATACCCAGATTCGGCAGGGCGAGCGGCACACGGTTGTCGTACAGTCGGCGCTCGGTCAGGCTCTGCCGTCCCAGTGTCACAGCCTCGTCGAGGTTCCCAGTGAGCAGGCATACGACGCTCAAGTTTGAACGGAGCCTGGCCAACCGCCGCCAATCGCCCGACTCGTGGCAGAGCGCGATGGCTGCGTGTAGATGAGTGGACGCGAGACGGTGGGAGCCTGTCTTCACCAGGGCCGACGCGAGGTAGTTGTGCATCGCGACGATGGCGGGTTGGTGTTGGAGCGCCTTCGCCGAGGCAAGGCCGGCTTGATGGGTGGCGAGGATGTCATCGAAGTATCCGCGCACATGGTAGAAGCGCCAGAGGACTCGGGCGATCTTCCATACGTGGTGGTGGAACCCATGCTCAGTACCGAGGTCCACCAGCATGCCGAGATTCGCACGCTCCCGTTCGAGCCAGTCAATCCCTGACACGACGTCCGGACCAATCAGGTCCGGACGCGGTGGCGGGCCCGGGTCGACCTCGCCGTGCACGTCGAAGGACTGGTGCAGCTCCGCGGCGGCCCTAACGGAGGCGTGCAGAGCGAAATCGAGTAACCGCGCCACGGCCAACGCCCTGGCTTCGGGTCTCTCGGACGCCAGGAACTGCGCCTGCGAGTATCGCCGCAGGAGATCATGGAGCCGGTATCGCCCGCCCTCGGCCTCCTCGACCAGGTGCAGATCAACCAGATCGTCGAGCAGCCTGCCGACGGCATCGAGCGGGAGATCGAGCAGGGCCGCGACCATCTCCGCACTGTGCTGCCCGGAATGGATACTCAACATTCGGAAGGCCCGTTTGGCAGGCTCGGGCAACGGCCCGTACGACGCGGCGAAAGCCCTCGCCAGGGTCCGGTCGCCGGCCTCAAACTGGTTCAGTGCAGAGGGCTCGGCCGCCAGGAGGGCCGCCAACTGCGCGACCTTGCGGGCGGGCCGACGTGCCAGACGCGACCCAGCGAGTCGGATTGCCAACGGAAGGTACCCGCAGCGACGTACCACCTCTGCGGCCGCCGTCGGCTCCTCGGCGACCCGCGCTACGCCCGCACTCCGAGCCAGCAGCACCAGACCTTCGTCGAGAGTCATCAGGGGCAACGACTCGGGCGGGCCGACATCCAGGTCCGCCAGCCGGCGGCGAGAGGTCACCAGGACGACCGCGCCGGGCGATACGGGCAGGAGAGGAAGCACCTGGTCGCTGCTCACCGCGTTGTCGAGCACGATCACGGATCTCCTGCTTCCCAGTTCGCGTCGCCACAGCTCCACCTTGGCGTCGAACTCGACCGGGATTCTTTCCGCGGGTATCCGTAGCTGACGGAGCAGGATGGCCAGTGCCGCCGACGGCTCGATCCGAGTCTTCTCGCCGTACCCGCACAGATCGATGAACAACCTTGCGTCCGGGTACCGCTTCGACAGATGGCGGGCTACGTGCACGGCCAGGGTCGTCTTTCCGCTGCCTGCCATGCCGTCGATCACGTGCACCGCCGACGTCCGATCCTCGACCCGCCGAGTCTCGGCCAGCAGCCGCGACAACACGTCCTCCCGGCCAACGAAGTCGATTGCCGCGCGGGGAAGGTGGTCTACAGGATCGAGCCGGCGCCGTTCGCCAGCGATCAGGACACCCGCTGAGGCGGGTGCTTGCACGTTGAGCCCACCGGGGATGGCCGGATGCGTTGCGACGCTGTTCGCCGTGTGGCCAACCGGAGCCATCGCGGCGATCGTGCGGTAGAGGGTCTGGATGTCGCCCCCTGGTTCGACTCCGAGTTCCGCCGTCAGCCTCGTCCGGATCTCGTCGTAGACGATGAGCGCTCCAGCATGATCGCCCCGCTCGTAGAGCGCCCGTATAAGGAGGACGTACGCCGGCTCCCGCAGAGGGTGACGCACGACGACCTCTCGCAGCATCGGGATCGCCAGGTCGTCCCGTCCCGACCTCAGCTGTACGTCGGCGAGGAGTTCCACGGCCAACAACCGCTCCTCTTCGGCGGCCACGGTGCGCGCGGTGAGCACGGGCCCGAGCGGGATGCCGGCGAGCATCGGCCCCTGCCACCGCGCCACGGCGCGACCCAGTAGCTCCCTGGCCCGATCCAAGTGGCCGGCCGTCAGGGCTTCCCGGCCCGCGCCGCGCTCCAACTCGAAGCGAACGACATCGATCAGCTCAGGTCGCACGTCAAGCCGATAGCCGTTCCGCTGCCGGATGATGACCCCTCGACCGCGTGGGAAAGCCTCGAAAGCCCGGCGCAGATTGGCGGCATAGCTCTGCACATTCGCTACCGCTGATCGCGGTGGGCAATCAACCCATAACTCATCGACAAGGTCGTCCACTGTCACCAGTCGACCTGGCTGAACTGCGAGCATCGCGAAGATTGCCTGCTGTTTGGGTGTACCAAGACGCAACGTGCGGGTAGGCAGTTGTACCGAAAGGCCACCCAGAACCTGAATCTCCACCCGTCCCCTGCTCCAGCCATCGCGGGTATTCAGTCGGTCACACAACGAAGTCTACGGCTCACCTTCGCTCGCGCGGCGAAGCGGCCGTGGTTGACGATCCTCAAATCTCGCGGGGGATGCGCCCCGATTGCCTGTCCATGACTGCAGCATGTCCGCAGCAAGTTGCACCGCTGCCTGTGCGACGCAGATGTCCACGCGTCGTCGCTATCGTTCAAGCGACGGCGCACGCCATTTTCACCCCCGTCGGACACCTTAGACGGGCCAACTTTGTCCAACCCGCCCTTACGCCTGGCCAAACTCCGGATGAGGCAACCCCGGAGATCGGCCAGACTCAGGGAATACGCAGCCATAACCTGACCGGATAGGGTCCGCACTTGCGGGCCACACCTCGGATCAAGCATCGGCGAGCCTCGACCGCACTCCGTTCAGCGATGGTGGACAGAACGTGATAAATCCACTCCAGCTTGGCTAATGTTGCGCATACCGACATTTATTTCTCTTAAGCTGCCCTTACTCCTCTTAAGCTGCCTTTCGTAGGAAGACCTCTCCTTGGGGACAGGTCTTCGAATGGCACAGCAGAAGAGAGGGGCACCACGATGCGCGGCACCGACTGGAACTGACAAGCTTGGTAGGGGACTTCTGAGGGCCCCGAGCGGTAGGCTGCGAGCACGTGGAGGCAGCTTCGGGAGTGGCGTGACCCTTCCTCAGCGACGAGAGATTGAGACCGATCGGCGGCTGCTGCTGCTCGTCGGTCTCGTCGTCGTTGCCGCCGGAACCATCGTCGCCACCTCACTTCCGGCCGCACTGAGTTCGGCAAAGCCGGCGACGGTGAACGACGTGGCGGTCCTCGTCATGCTCACCTTCACGATCGCACTGGGGACTCTGGTCAAGGCCCGGGTGCGGATCCGGTCGACGACCCAATCGATCAGTTGGAACGAGACGGCAATCATCGTCGGTGCAGCCATCGCTCCGACCTCGGTGGTGGTGCTCTGCACTGCGGTCGGGATTGCTCTTGCTTCGCTCCGCCTCACGCCGATGAAGCTGGCGTTCGGTATCGGAAAGAACGTCATCGTGGCCTGGGGTGCTGGCACGGCGCTGGCGATGACGACCTGGACCTGGCCGCCTGCGGGGACCGCCTCCCTGATAGTGCCGTTGGCGCTGGCCTACGTGGTCGCGGCTGTCCTGGACGATCTGCTCGCCATCCCGGTCATCGCGCTGGCGTCCCAGACCAGGATCGCGAAGCAGTTCCGCAGCAATCTCGACCTCCGGCTCGCCGGCTTCGCCGTGCGGTTCGTGGTCGCGGCCTGCACGCTGCTCATCCTCCGAATGGATCCCCGACTGCTGCTTGCCATCCCACCACTCGTCCTGAGCCTGCATCTGGCCTACTCCGCGCGCATCCGGGGCCGCACCGAGCAGCAGGCGTGGCAGCGGCTCGCCCGCACCACCGACGCGCTCAACGTGGTCGACCTCGACAACGTTCTCACCACCGCTGTCACCCGGGCCGCCGAGCTGTTCTCGGCCGACGAGGTCGAGATCGAGCTGCGCGACGGCGGCCGCACCGTACGCGGCGGCACCGGTGGCATCACCTTCGACGGCCCGAGCGGCACTCCCACCGACGTGGACGGCACCATCGTCCCCACGGCGCTGGAGGGGCACGACCGCTCAGCCGACGTCGGCGTGCTGCGGCTGCGCTTCCGTGGCCCGGTACAGCTCTCCGAGCGGGAGCAGTACACCCTGCGGACCTTCGCCTCCGCGCTCTGCACGGCGGTTCGCAACGCCCAGGCGTACGCCGAGCTGGCCCGGGTTGCCGACGAACACGCGTACGCGGCCGCGCACGACGCGCTGACCGGCCTGGCCAACCGGCGGCATCTGCTCGACCAGGGCACCGAGCATTTGAGCGCCCGGCACGCCGAGGGTGTGACCGCGCTCGTGCTGATCGACCTCAACCACTTCAAGGAGGTCAACGACACGCTCGGGCACGCCGCCGGCGACCAGGTGCTGGTGCAGGTCGCCGAACGGCTGCGGGGCGCCGCCCAGGGTGGCGACCTGGTGGCCCGCCTCGGCGGCGACGAGTTCGCCGTCCTCCTGCGCGGGCTGCCGGCCCCGGCGGTGGCCGCGCACCGGGCCGAGGCGCTGCTCGCCACGTTGCACGAGCCGTTCGAGCTGGACGGCATGCGGATCAGCGTCGAGGCCAGCGGCGGGATCTCCGCCGCCCCGGCCAGCGGCGGCATGGCCGAGCTACTGCGCCGCGCCGACGTGGCGATGTACCAGGCGAAGCGGGCCGGGCAACGGATCTCCACGTACGCCCCCACCCGGGACACGGCCGACCTGGGCCGCCTCACCCTCGGCGGTGACCTGCCACGGGCGGTCGCCGACCACGAGTTCGTCGTCAACTTCCAACCGATCGTCGACCTGGGCACCGGCGAGGTGACCAGCGTTGAGGCGCTGGCCCGCTGGCACCACCCCACCCACGGCATGATCGATCCGCTGCGTTTCCTGGAGGCGGTGGAGCGCTCGGGTCTGCTACCGGCCTTCGCCGAGGCGATCCTCGACCAGGCACTGATCGCGGCGGCCAGCTGGCGCGACGCTGGCTTCGACGTGCCGGTCGCGGTCAACGTGTCCCCGCGCAGCCTCCTCGACGCGCGGTTCCCCGGGTCGGTGCTGGCCCGCCTGCGCGCCCACGACCTGCCGCCGGACCGGCTGGTGCTGGAGTTGACCGAGACGTTGACGCTCAGCCAGCTCGACGTGGTCGACCGGGTGCTGAGCCGGCTGCGCGAAGAGGGCGTCCGGCTGGCGCTGGACGACTTCGGCACCGGCTACTCCTCACTCTCCCTGCTCTCCCGGATCCCGGTGCACGAGCTGAAGATCGATCGAAGCTTCGTGACGACGATGGAGAGCTCGGCGGAGGCCGCCGCCGTCATCCGCTCCACCCTCGACCTCGGCCGCAGCCTCGACCTCGACGTGGTGGCCGAGGGGGTGGAGAGCGAGCCGCAGCGGCGGGCCCTCTGGGAGCTGGGCTGCGCCGCCGGCCAGGGGCACCTGTTCGCCCGGCCGATGCCGGCCGGCACCCTGCTCGCCGCATTGCAGCGTGGCTCGGGTGGACGCCCGGGCACCCTCGCACCGCCCCTGCACGACGCCGGCGCGGTGATCCGACTGAGCCAGACCCGCCGCCAGAACGGCCGCGGCCGACCCGACCGCGTTCCGCACCTCCCCGCCTGACCCGACGGCCGGCCAGGGTGGTCTGCCAGACTGGCGCGCGTGATCGCCGACGCCCCGACCGCCCTCCGTCGTCACTGGCGCAGGGTCGACTCCGCCGCCGACGGTCTCGCTCTCGACCTTGGCCTTTACGCCGTCTCGGCCGTCTTCGCCGCGATCACCGCGGCCACCTCGACGCTGCTGCCGCACCGCGCCTGGGGCGGGGTCGCCGCTGTGGGCTACCTGGTCGCGGCGGTGGCGGTGGGCGTCCAACTCCTGCTGCGCCGGCGCACCCCTGCCTCCCGGCTGGTGGGTCTGCCGGCCCGCTGGGCGGTCACCGGGTTCGCCTGGGTGAGCGCTGCGCTGCTGCCTCTGCTGTGGCAGAGCATCGAGCGGGCCACCGGACGCACTGACCGGGCGCAGGAGGAGGTGCTGGTCGTGGAGCAGGCTGGCAACCGCCTGCTGGAGCACGGCACCCCCTACCTCGGACCCGACGCGATTGCCGCCCTACCGCCCGGCGAGCAACTGCTCGGCTACACCCCGTACCAGCCGGGCATGGCGATGTTCGGCCTGCCCAGGGCCCTGGTCGACACCTGGTGGACCGACGCCCGGGTCTGGTTCGCGGTGGGCACCGCACTGGCGCTCGCCCTGGCGGTTGCCGCCCTGCGCGCCGCGCCAACCACCGCCCGCCGGGCACAACCGGCCGCCTCCGCCGACACGGCTCACCGGCGGAATGCCGCGCTGCTGCGAGGTGTGCAGGCCGCCACCGTCCTGCCGATCTGCGCGCTCACCCTCGCCACCGGCGGCGACGACCTACCCGTACTCGCGCTCTGCCTGCTGGCCCTCGCGCTCGCCGCCGCCGACCGCCCCGGCCGGGCCGGCCTCGCGGTCGGCCTGGCCGGCGCGCTGAAGCTGTTCGCCTGGCCGGTCGCCCTGGTCCTGATCGTCTGGGGGCTCACCCGGCGGGCCGGCACCCGGGTCGCCGCCGGCGCGATCGGGCTGCCCGTCGCGGCGCTGATCCCCGCCCTCCTGGTCGACCACGACGCGCTGACCGAGAACGTGCTGCGCTTCCCGCTCGGCCACGGCCTGGTCACCAGCCCCGCGCAGTCCCCGTTCCCCGGTTACCTGATCGCCACCGGGCTGCCCGCCGGCCGGCTGATCGCCGCCGCGCTGCTGGTCGCGGCCGGCCTGGCCATCGCCGTCCGGCTCGCCCGCCGTCCGCCCCGCACCGCCGTCGCCACCGCGCTGATCTGCGGGTACGGACTGCTCGTCGCGATCGCCCTGATGCCCACGACCCGGTTCGGCTACCTGCTGTACCCGCTGGCCCTGCTCACCTGGGCGCCCGCCCTGCACCGCGAGCCCGATGCGGCGACCGTCCCGATGCCCGGTGAACTGTCCGGTCGGACCACTTCGGCGTAACTGCCGGGCAGAACGACGCGGCAGGGCGTAGACCTGAAGGCATGACCACCTACCGCGACCGGGCCGAGGCGGGCCGGGTGCTCGCCGAGCGGCTCACCGCACTGATCGGCGAACCGGACGTCGTCGTCCTCGGTCTGGTCCGCGGCGGCGTACCGGTGGCCCGGGTCGTCGCCGAACGGCTCGGCGCGCCCCTGGACGTGCTGGTGGTCCGCAAACTCGGCATGCCGTGGGCCCGGGAGGTCGCCTTCGGTGCGCTCGGCCCGGGCGGCGTGCAGGTGCTCAACGACGCGGTGGCCGGCCGGCTCAGCAGCGAGGACATCGCCGAGGTCAGTCAGCGGGAACAGGCCGAGTTGGAGCGCCGGGAGCGGCTCTACCGGGGCAGTCGCCCACCGCTGGACCTCACCGGACGAACCGCCGTGATCGTCGACGACGGGCTGGCCACCGGCGCGACCGCGCGAGCCGCCGTGGAGGTCGCGCGCCACCTCGGGGCCCGCCGGGTGGTGGTCGCGGTCCCGGTCGGCGCGCAGGAGGCGTACGAACTGCTGGCCGCCGAGGCCGACCAGGTCGTCTGCGCCCAGCGCCCGCCGGATTTCGGCGCGGTGAGCGTCTACTTCGAGGACTTCCACGAGGTGTCCGACGACGAGGTGATCGAGTCGCTTACCGCGACCGCGTGACTCGACCGGGTACCTTCGGATGATGAGTCTCACCTGTCCCAAGTGTCATGGAGAAATGCGTCAGTACGAGCGCAGCGGCGTCGTCATCGACCAGTGCGGGGAGTGCCGAGGCATCTTCCTCGACCGCGGCGAGTTGGAGAAGCTGTTCGAGGCGGAGGCCAACTGGAGCCGCCAGCAGGCCGGCGGCGCCCCGCCGCAGCCCGCTCAGCAGCCGGGCGGCTACCCGCCGCCGCACGCCCCGGCGCAGCACCAGCCCGGCTATGGTGCCGTTCCCCCGCCGCCGCCCCCGCCCGCTCACGGCTACCCGCCGGCCCCGGCGTACGGCGGTCACGGTCAGCAGCACCAGGGCTACCACGGTCACTACCGGCAGAAGAAGCGCAAGGGCTTCCTCGACGAGATGTTCGGCTGAGCCGAGACCGTCAACCCGCCCGGGCCGATCCACGGGTCGGCCCGGGCGCATCGCCCACCGCCACCGTCGCCAACGGTTGGCGGGCGGGAGGGTCCGTGCGAGGCTGCATCGCATGACCGCGATCCAGCCGGACGAGGCGCTGGCTCAGGCGTACGACGGGATCACCGCCGTGGTCGACGGCCGGGACGACGCGGACCTGCAACGACCCACCCGCTGCCGGGGCTGGCTCGTCGCGGACCTGCTCTTCCATCTGCTCGGCGACGCGCAGCGAGCCCTGGTCGCACTGGCCAGTCCCGCCGCCGGCCCCGCCGACGTGGACGACGTGAGCTACTGGCGCGGCTTCCCCGCTGGCGGCGGTGACGACGGCCGGCACGCCTGGTGGGTCCGCCGATCGGCCGCCGCCTTCGACCGGCCGACCGGGATCGTCCAACTCTGGGCGGAGACCGCCCCGGCGGCGGTCCGGGCCGCCAGGGCGGCCGACCCGACGGGGTACGTGGCCACACAGGGCCACGTGCTGCGCCTACCGGATTTCCTCGCCACCCTGACCACCGAGGCCGTCGTGCACCACCTGGACCTGACGCCGGAACTGCCCGGCGCGCCGCCGCCCGGCCCACTGGCGGTACGGGTCGCGGTGACCGCCGTGGACGGCCTGCTGAGCGACGACACAGTGCGCCCCACCGGCTGGGACGACCACGAGTTCCTGCTGAAGGCCACCGGCCGGCTCCCGCTCACCGATCGGGACCGGCTGGAGCTGGGCGAGTCGGCCGGCTGGTTTCCGCTGCTCGGCTGATCGCCGCGGGATGTGCCGCGCTGGTCAGACGATGGCCATGTCGACTCAGACGATGGCCATGTCGACGAAGCGGGACAGGTGCAGCTGGGCTGCGACGGTCACCGTGTCGGTGGGGCCGTTCCGGTGCTTGGCGATGATGAAATCCGCCTCGCCCGCCCGCGGCGACTCCTTGTCGTAGTAGTCGTCGCGGTGCAGCAGGATCACAACGTCGGCATCTTGCTCAATTGACCCAGATTCACGCAAATCGGACAACTGTGGCCGCTTGTCGGTGCGCTGCTCGGGGCCACGGTTCAGCTGACTGACCGCGATGACCGGGCACTCGACCTCCTTGGCCAGCAGCTTCAGGCCACGGGAGAGGTCCGCGACCTCCTGCTGCCGGCTCTCGGTGCGCTTCGGCGACGTCATCAGCTGGAGATAGTCGACCACGATCATCTTGAGGTCGTGTCGCTGCTTGAGCCGGCGGGCCTTGGCCCGGATCTCCATCAGGTTCATGCTCGGCGTGTCGTCGACGAAGAGCGGTGCCTCGCTGATCTCGCCCATGCACCGGGCCAGCTTGGTCCAGTCGTCGTCGGAGAGCTGCCCGCTGCGCAGCACGTGCAGCGGCACCCGTGCCTCGGCGGAGAGCAGTCGCATGACGATCTCGACCTTGCTCATTTCCAGCGAGAAGATGGCGGCCGCCTGGTTGGCGCGGATAGCAGCGTGTCGGGCAAAGTCCATACTTGCCGTGCTGTTGTGGGTAGGAATCATCGCCCGGCTGGCCAGGTAAAGATGTTCGGGGTTGTCGACCGTGACGCACCGCACCGGGACGCTCGGCACCGGGCGAACGTCGACGATGAACCGTGAGGTCGTTCGGACATCAGAGGCTGTGCGACGGCGTCCGGTGTGTGCATCCTGCTTCCGCTTGAGCCGGAAGACAACGTCCGGGGTGGAGAAGTTCAACGTGTACGCGGTCGACGACTCGGGGGTGCGACCGCGTACCGCCTTCAGGTTGACCGTGCAGCGGTAGCCGAGGCTGACAATCAGCTCGCGCACGTCTTCCGCCAGCCGCTTCGAGGTCGATGTGTACTGCAGGTTACCCGCGGGGGCAACGGTGCCGTCGGTGTCCATCAGCCCAGCCAGTAGCGCCCGGCGTTGGGCTTCGGAGGCGCGCAGGTAGACGCTGGGGATGTGTTTGTCCGCCGCCACCCCGACCTGACGCAGCAGCCCGAGGAAAGAACCGTTCTGGTCATGGCAGTGAGCACACCGCCTGGTCGCTGGATTCTCTCGCAATGCCCGGGTGGACGCGCCGCAGTCTAGGCAGACGCCGTTCGTCCGAGCAACGGAATTGGGCTGCAGGTGGATGCTGTAGACCATTGGCCCGCTGGGCCGGACGACGAAGCCGTCCGCCTCGACCTGCATGATCATCTCAGGATCTGCGGTTGTGAAGCGGCTGGCGCCGGTGTGCCCGTCACCGAGCCATGCGCCCAGCGTGTAGGGCGGGACCAGCAGCTCACGGCCCGGGAGATGGAGCGGGGCACAGTTCCGTACGGCGTGGTTGAGCCGTCGCTCGGCGGTGTCAGTACGCAGCGTGGCGGCGATCTCAGCAGTGGTCACCACACCGTCGTGGTCGGCCCGACTACCGGCGTTGACCTCCCGCTCGGCCCGTTCAAGAAGGGAGGTCAGAAGCGGACCGGCCGGATAGCCGGGCGCGGTCCAGTTCTGCGGCTTGCCGTCACGGACGACGGGACGGCTGATCCGCCCGATCGATCCGACCTCACGGGCAACGGTGTGCAGGACATGCCGGAACTCCGGCCCGACCTGCTCGATCGTGTCGAAGAGAGTAATCGGCTGGTTTCCCATGGCATTGAGACGCTTGTGCGCCGCACGCACCTTGGCCAGCGCCGGCTCGGACCAGTGCCGCCTCTGCCGCGGCGACCCCTGCCGCCGACTTGCCCGGCTGGTGGTCTTCCACAGGTGCTCCGCGTCCGCCACGACCACGGTGCCGTCGGAGAACTCGACCTCGTAGCAGGGACGGTCGCGCATGACGTCGAAGGCGTGTGTGACCGCAGTCGGAGTGCCGTCCGCCGCCAGTAGTTGATCGCCCACCGTGACCTCGCCCATGGTGGTCCAGCCGTCCGGAGTCGGCAGTGGGGTGTCGAGCGCGAGCGCCTTACCCAAACCCGGCCTGCCGGCCACGATGATGAGCTGCCCTGCGTGCAGACCGTTGAGCAGCCGGTCCAGGTCGGTGAAACCGGTCGGAACGCCGGTCATCATCCCGCCCTGCGCCCCCACGGCCTCGATCTCGTCCAGCGTGGGCTGCAACATGTCGGCCAGTACCGCGAAGTCCTCGCTGACCCGGCGTTCGGTGACGTCGTAGACGGCCTGCTGGGCGAGGTCCACGACGTCGTCGACGTCGCGACTGCCGCCGTTGGCCGTCCCGTAGCCGAGCTGCACGATCTTGGTGCCGGCCTCGACCAGCCGGCGCAGCACCGCCCGCTCGCTGACGATCCGCGCGTAGTACGCGGCGTTCGCGGCGGTGGGCACGCTGGCGATGAGGGTGTGCAGGTAGGGCGCGCCACCGATGCGGGCCAGGTCGCCCGAGTCGGTCAGTGCGGCCGCCACTGTGATCGGGTCAGCCGGCTCACCCCGGCCGTAGATGTCCAGGATGATGTCGAAGATGGTGGCGTGCACGGGCCGGTAGAAGTCGTTGGTCTTGAGGATCTCGACGACGTCGGCGATGGCGTCCTTGGAGAGCAGCATGCCGCCGAGGACGCACTGCTCGGCCGCGACATCCTGCGGCGGGGTCTTGTCGAACTGGCCGTCTCGCTGCGCAGGCGGCTGGCCGCCGGAGCGTGGCTCCGCCCGCATGTCGTCGGTGACCGACACGGGTCCCCCCTCCACTGCGCCGGATCCGATCCCAGCTCTATCGCCGGGGTACGACATTTCCGTCCGACCAGGCCGGTCGATCGGGGGGCATCACGCCGGCGGTCGAGGGCCAACCATACGGACCCCGAGGTCAGCGACTCAACAACGTCGGTGGACGAGCCTCGGGACAACCTGTGGATGCTGGTGGGCAAGCATGTGCGCAGCGTGTGCACAGGCTGTGGACAACTGTTGGGGAATTCTCGGCCACACCTCGTTGACCTGGGGTTACATGATCCCCAGCCTGTGGAGGAGAATATTTCGGTCGGGCCTGTGACACGATCGTCCCGTACTATCTCCAGCGAACGGCTTCACCTGGACAGCGGATTCCGCTTTCGGTTCAGAAGGGTCACAATCCGGCCGTGAGTTACCGGGACTGGGAGCGCGGGGAGGGCAGCCCGCGCGAGCGCCAGCCGACCACCTCGTGGGGTGAGCCCGCGCCGCCACTTCCGGTCGACCCGTACGACGAGGACGGGCGCTATCGCACCTCCAGTCGGCGGCGCGCGTTGGACCGTGGGCAGGATGAGCCGGTGGACGCCTACCTGCCCCGGTGGGCGCTGGAGTCGGGGGTCCGGCACGCGGACGGCGCTGGCCGGCACGCCGCGCCGGACGACGAGGTCGAGCCCGAGCGATCGGGTTCCGGGGCCGGTTGGCGAGCCACCGAGACGACGAGCAGCCGGCGACGGGTCAGCGAGACGAGTTGGCGGGAGCGGCCGGCGATCGGTGCGGCAACCGATTCGGATCACACCCAGGAGTGGACGCTCGACCGTCCGCAGGAGCAGGGGTACGCCGGCCGTCGGCGCGCCAATTCGGCGGCGGAGGAGGAGCCGGTCTCCGGCGCGGTCCCGGACCGCCGTCCCCGCCGTGCGCCCGCCGGCCGTCCCCAGGTGATCTGGTCCGGCGGTGATCTGGAGGGCGCTCCGGCCGAGCCGTCGCCCCGACGGGATGCGGACCGGCCCACCCGGCGCAGCCGCCGGGCTGCGGAGGAGTCCTGGTCCCGGCCGGCGGTCGACCCGTGGGAGCGGGGGCCCGAGCGGGCGGTCGAGCCCGAGCCGTCGTACGCGCCAGCGGTGGACCCGTGGGACGCCTCGGGCGTGCACGCGTGGCCGCCGGCGGCCGGTGCGGACGACACGGACCTGAGCGGGCAGTGGTCGCAGGCGGAGAGCATCGGTGGTTGGGAGCGGTCCGACCGGACCGGTCAGTGGGAGCGGTCCGCGGTCGAGGACGACCAGTGGGATCGGACGCTGCCACCACGCTCCGACCGGTCGGTGGCGGCGGAGGGTTGGCCGAGCCGAGCCGAGGGGTTCTGGTCCGGCACCCGACTGGCTGGTGATGACCCCCGGTGGATGGATCCGACGACGTCGGCACCCCGGTCTCCGGTGGTCGGGTACACCGCTCCGCGCCCGCGCAGCGCGCCCGTACCGCGTGGTGGTGGTCCACGGCGTCGGGCGGACCAGCCACCGGTCGGCACGGCGTCGGTACGTCGGCGGGTCGAGTCGGCGGCCTCGGGCGCGTGGGCTCGGCGCCTGGAGGACGACCTGCTCGACCCGGATCCGGGTGGGCCCTTCCGGCCGATGCTGTACACCGCCGCCTGTTACCTCGTTCCGGCGATGCTGATCTTCGTCTGGCTGTTGACTCTGGACGGCCAGGCGCCGGCCGGCTGTGTCACCGACATCAGTGGGGGTGGGTGCGACTCGCCCCGGTCACGCGCGTTGGAGTCACTGCTCGCCGGCTCGCCGCGCTTCGGGTTGGCGCTGGTGAGCAGCCTGGTGGTGGCGGCGCTGCTGCGTCGGGTCGGCACCACGTGGCGCTCGGCGACCATCGCGGTCGCCGCCGCGGTGGTGGGCGGCGGTCTCTCCACGGTGCTGATCAGCGCGGTGACCGGTCAGCCGATCGGCTGACCAGGCGCGGGTGCCACGACGCGTATGCACGAAGGCCCGTACCGATCGCTCGGTACGGGCCTTCGTGGTGGTGTCGCTGGCGTCAGCCCTGAACGACGTTCAGGTTGAACGACGCGGTCACCTCGGGGTGCAGCTTGATCTTCACCGGGTAGCTGCCGGTCGACTTGATGTGACCGGGCACCTCCAGCCGGCGCCGATCGAGGACCGGGCCGCCGGATGCCTTGACGGCGTCGACGATCTCGGCCGGAGTGACCGAGCCGAAGAGCCGCCCGCCGTCGCCGGCGCGGGCCTTCAGGCTGACCTTGAGACCCTCGAGCTGACCCTTGACCTCGTTGGCGTGGTCGAGGTCCCGGATCTCGCGGGCCCCGCGGGCCCGCTTGATGACCGTGACCTGCTTTTCCGCGCCCTTGGTCCAGGCGATCGCGAAGCCCTGCGGCAGCAGGTAGTTACGGCCGTAGCCGTCCTTGACCTCGACGATGTCGCCCGGGGCACCGAGGCCGGACACTTCCTGAGTCAGGATGATCTTCATATCGGTGCCTCCTCTCAGCGGGTGGTAGCCGTGTACGGCAGGAGCGCCATCTCACGGGCGTTCTTGACCGCACGGGCGATCTGCCGCTGCTGCTGCGAGGTCACGCCGGTCACCCGCCGAGCGCGGATTTTGCCGCGATCGGAGATGAACTTGCGCAGCAGCGCGGTGTCCTTGTAATCGATATAGGTGATCCCGTCCTTGTCGAGCGGGTTCACCTTCTTCTTCGGCTTGCGAAGTGCCGCAGCCTTGGCCATTGCACGTGCTCCTGGTTTGCGATCGCGGGCGCTCGGCGCCATTAGAACGGAGGCTCCTCGTCGAAGTTGCCGCCCGAACCGGCACGCGCGGGAGAGGGTGCGGCCGAAGCCCAGGGGTCGTCGAAGTTGCCTCCGCCGCCACCCTGGCTGCCACCACCGCCACCGCCACCGAAGCCGCCGCCACCGCCGCCGGAGCGGGACATTTTCTGCACCTTCGCCGTGGCGTAGCGCAGCGACGGGCCGATCTCGTCGACCTCAAGCTCGATGACCGTGCGCTTCTCACCCTCGCGGGTCTCGTACGACCGCTGACGCAGCCGACCCGAGACGATCACGCGGGCGCCCCGCTGCAGCGACTCGGCGACGTGCTCCGCCGCCTGACGCCACACGGTGCAAGCCAGGAAGAGCGGCTCGCCGTCCTTCCACTCGTTGGTGGTCTTGTCCATGAAACGGGGCGTCGAAGCGACCCGGAACTTGGCGACCGCCGCACCGGAGGGGGTGAACCGCAACTCGGGGTCATCGGTCAGATTGCCGATGACCGTGATGGTGGTGTCTCCTGCCATGACCATCTCCTCGCGCACTCAGCGTCTCGTCGTACAGGCTCCCAGAGCCGTACGACAGAGCCGCGGAGGCTGATCCGGGCGAACCGGGTTGAATGCTTAGCGCATCTCCGGCCGGATGACCTTGGTGCGCAGCACGGACTCGTTGAGCCGGAGCTGACGGTCCAGCTCGGCCACGGCAGCAGGCGTGGCCTGCAGGTCGACGACGGCGTAGATGCCCTCGGCCTTTTTGTTGATCTCGTACGCGAGGCGCCGGCGGCCCCACACGTCGGTCTTCTCAACCGAGCCACCCGCGGTCCGGATCACGTTCAGGTACGTGTCGAGCGACGGGGCGACGGTGCGTTCCTCGAGGCTGGGGTCGAGGATCACCATGATCTCGTAGTGACGCAAGACGTGCTCACCTCCTGTGGGCTAAGCGGCCACGGTCCTTCCGTGGCAGGAGGTCGTGCGTCGCTGCCCGCACGCGCCGGGGGAACCCGGCCGGACGCGGACAACCTGACCAGGATACCCGGTCCGGACGATCATGCCCGGGGTGGTCAGGCCAGCGCCCGGACGTGTCGACGGGGGCCCACCGTTCCGACCGTCACCGGTCGGTGGTGGACCCCCGTCAACGAGGCCGCGGGGCGTCCCGTCCGCATTCCTTGGGTGGGACCTGGGGAGGAACGACCACACCGATGAGGTTGGACCGATGACGCCCCGCGGAGCTTTATCGTGTTGTTATCTGACGATACAACAGCTCTCGTACCTTGTCGGGGGAAAAAGCACAAATTCCCGAGATTCTTCATCGGTCGGAATCTGTTGTGTCGAGGGATCTCCCCCCGCCGCGCCGGGCCGCGCGGCGGGGGTGACCTCGCTGTCGGTCCGTCGGCCCCGGCTGCCGTTCGCGGCGCTCGCGCCGACGGCGGTACCGGGCGCTGACTGCCGGTTCCATCCCATCAACGATCGTCGGTCCGTCCGGTGACGCGGCCAGCGTCCAACACCGCACCGGCCATCGCCCCACCCGTCGGGGTCGCGACGTAGGCTCGCTCGCATGCGTATCGGAGCCCACGTCGATTCGACCGACCCGCTGGCGGAGGCGGCCGCCCGGTCCGCCGACACCGTGCAGTTCTTCCTCTCTGACCCACAGGGGTGGAAGGCGCCCAAGCCGCGGGAGGACGCGGAGCAGCTACGCGCGGCCGAGATCGATCTCTACGTACACGCGCCGTACGTCATCAACGTGGCCACCCTCAACAACCGCATCCGGATCCCCAGCCGCAAACTGCTGCTCGGGCACTCGAACGCCGCCGCCGCCATCGGCGCCAAGGGCGTGATCGTCCACGGTGGGCACGTCAACGCCGGGGACGACCTGGCCGTCGGCTTCGACAACTGGCGCAAGACATTCGCGTACGCGGCCGACTCCGGCGGCTTCGGCGTCCCGGTTCTGATCGAGAACACCGCCGGCGGCGACAACGCCTGCGCCCGCCGGTTGGACGCGCTGGCCCGACTGTGGGACGCCATCGGTGACCACGAGGTCGGCTTCTGCCTCGACACCTGCCACGCGTACGCCGGCGGTGAGGAGTTGCTCGGCCTGGTCGACCGGATCAAGGCGATCACCGGGCGGATCGACCTGGTGCACGCCAACAACTCCAAGGGCGCGTTCAACTCCGGCCAGGACCGGCACGACAACCTGGGTGGCGGGACGATCGACCCGGAGTTGGTGGTGGCGGTGATCCGCGCGGCCGGAGCGCCGGTGGTCGTCGAGACGCCGGGCGGCGTGACCGGTCAGGCCGCCGACATCGACTTCCTCCGCCAGCAGTTGGGCTCGCCAGCATGACGACCGGACAGCCCGGGACCGGAAGCGCCCGGCCCACCCCCACCGGGGACACCCACATCCGACCAGCCACCCCGCCCGCCACCGGCACCCCCACCCCGGTCGTCCGCACCGCCGGCACGGCGTCCAACACAGCCACCTCGGACGCCGCCAGCAACGCCGGGTCCAAGGACGGCGGCACGGACGCCGGGGCCAAGGACGGCGGCACGGACGCCGGGGCCAAGGACGGCAAAGCGGACGCCGCCTCCAGCATGGCCAGCGCGCCTTCGGACGCCGTGGCCGAGAACAACACGGCCAAGGACAACGACGTGCGGGCGGACGCCGCTCCCGACACCAGTGCCAACGCCGCCACCGCGACGGACGGCGCATCCAAGCCCGATCCCGCCAAGGGCGAGACCGCTAAGGGCAAGACCGCCAAGAGCGAGACCGCCACGGAGGATGCCGCCAAGGATTCCTCCGAAAAGGACGACTCCGGGAAGAGCGAGGCGGCGGGAGATGGCGACGGCGAGGGGAAGCCGGTAGGACCTGAGCGTTGGGATGCGTTCGCGTCCGCGCCGGAGCCGGTGGCCACCCGCCGTAGCCGGGCGGCCCGGGCAGTCGGCCGGTTCCTGATCCACGAGTGGACCCTGGCCACCCTGGGCGCGCTGGCGCTGGCCGTGCTGATGACCTGGCCGACGCTGCGCTACCCGCGCTACACCCTCCCGCAGGACTACTGGGACCCGAGCCTGCAGGCCTGGCAGATGGCCTGGTCCGGGCACATCCTGCTGACCGACCCGTCGCACCTGTGGCAGTCCAACACGTTCTTCCCCGAGCTGTGGAGCTTCGCGTTCTCCGACACGCTCCTCGGCTATGCCCCCGCCGGGATGCTCGGCAGCGGTCCCGAGGACGCGGTGCTGCGCTACAACATCATGTTCGTGCTGGCGCACGCGCTCGCCACGCTCGGGGCGTACGCGCTCGCCCGGCAGCTCGGTTCGGGCCGGATCGGCGCCGCGGTCGCCGGGGTCGCCTACACCTACGCGCCGTGGTTGCTGGCCCAGGCCGGGCACCTGCACGTGCTCTCCAACGGCGGCATTCCTCTGGCGTTGGCCATGCTGGCGCGCGGGCACGGCTGGTCGCTGCGGCAAGGCTACCGACCCGAGCGTCGGCACGACGGCTGGGTCTACGCCGGCTGGCTGGTGGCGGCCTGGCAGCTCACCCTCGGCTTCGGCATCGGCCTGCCGTTCGCATACTTCCTGGCCGGCGCGGTGGTGGTCGCCGCCGTCCTCTTCTACGCGCGGCGGCTCCGGATCGGCCAGGCCCTGCCGTTCGGCCGCCGGCTGTTCGTCGCCGACCTGGTCGGCGGGGTGCTCTTCGCCGGGGTGGGTCTGCTGATGGCGATCCCGTTCTTCAAGGTGACCGAGCTGCACCCGAACGCCGAGCGCACGGTCGCCGACATCAGCATCTTCTCTCCGCCGGCGTCCGGCTTCGTCACCGCGCCCGCCGAGTCGCGGATCTGGGGCGGGCTGCACGAGGGCGCCCGGGCGGCGCTGCCGTGGCACCCCGAGATGACCCTGCTGCCCGGCTTCGTGCTCTACGCGTTGGCCGCGGGCGGGCTGTTCTTCTCGGTCTGGCGACTACGGCACCGGCTGCTCCTGCTCGCCGGGGTGCTGGTGACCATGGCCTTCGCGATGGGCACCCGCTTCTTCGACGGCACTTTCACCTACATCCCGCTCTTCGAGCACGCGCCGGGCTGGAGCGCGCTGCGTACCCCCGGGCGGTTGATGCTCTGGACCACGCTGCTGCTCGCCCTGCTCGCGGCGGGTGCGGTCACCGCCCTCACCGACCGGGTCCGCGAGCTGGCCGCGCAGCGGATCCCGTCCTGGCCGGGCCCGTGGCTGCGGCTGGCCACCCTGTTGCCGCTGCTGCTGGTCACCATCGAGGGTTTGAACACCACCCCGCATCCGGTGGTGCCGACCCAGCCAGCCGCGCTCCGCACGGCGGAGGGGCCGCTGCTGGTGCTGCCCAGCAACCAGAGTCTCGACCAGCATGTAATGCTCTGGTCGACCAGCGGCTTCCCGGACGTGGTGAACGGCGGCAGCGGCTTCACCCCGCGCCAACTCGACGACGTTCGCCGGGTGAGCCAGTCGTTCCCCGACCAGACCAGCGTCGACTACCTGCGCACGCTCGGCGTCCGCACGGTGGTGCTGCTGCGCGGGCAGGTGCCGGGCACGCCGTGGGAGATCACCATCGACACGCCGGTCGAGTCGCTGGGCATCACCCGGCAGGAAATCGGCGACGCGGTGGTCTACCGGCTCTGACGCGGCTGCGTACGGGGCGGGTTTGCGGGGGAACCCGCGCGGATCAGGTGGTGGCGGGTTCGGGTGCGGGCTTGTTCGAGGGGCGGCGCCATCGATCCAGCCAGGGCTCGTCGGGCGCGCCGTCGAGCACGCCGCCGTCCGGATCGTCGGCATAGGTGGCCCGTACCGCGTCCCGCTCGGGGTGCAGGATCTCCTGGACGACCAGCACGCAGAGCACCACCACGGTGGCCAACCGCAACGTCGATGCCAGCACGAACACACCCTCCGGGAACACCGGTCGGCTGGTCGCCGCGCCGAGCAGCTCACCGTAGAAGGCGACGAAGTAGCAGATCTCGGCGAACTGCCAGGCCAGGATGGCGCCCCACTTCGGCCGGGCCAGCACCACCAGCGGCAGCAGCCACAGCACGAACTGCTGGGACCAGACCTTGCTGAAGATGAGGAACGCGGCGACGACCAGGAAGGCGAGCTGGGCCAGCCGCGGTCGGCGTGGCGCGCGCAGCGCCAGGACAGCCACGCCGAGGCAGGCCAGCCCGAAGAGGGCGTACGAGATGGTGTTGAGGGTGGGGATGTTGACGTTCAGCCACTCGAACGGGCCGAGCCGGGTGGGGTCGCCGCCAACCTTGCCATCCAGGTAGCGCCCGATGTACCAGAGCGTTCCCCAGTCAATGGGCCGGGTGCTGTTCAGCTCGAAGAACCGGTCCCAGTTCTCCGGGTACGCCAGCGCGGCCGGCAGGTTCACCAGCACCAGGGCTGCAATGGCGCTGCCGACCGCGATGAGCGCGGCCCGTAGCCGGCCGGCCCGCAATGCCAGCACCAGGATCGGGCCGAGGATGAACAGCGGCCAGAGCTTCGCCGCACCGGCGAGACCGAGCAGCACGCCAGCCAACGCCGGCCGTTTCCGAGCCCAGGCCAGCAGGCCGAACGCGGCCAGCCCGATGGCGAGCAGGTCCCAGTTGACGGTAGCGGTGAGCAGCAGCGCCGGGGCGAGCGCGAACAGCGCGGCGTCCCAGGGTCGTCGGCGGCGCAGCGCAAGGATCACCGCCACGGTGGCGACCGCGAGCGCACCCAGCACCAGTGCGTTGAGGTTGTAGAACCACTGACCCTGGTTGATGCTGGGATCGCCGTCGCCGAGGGCGTGTACCGGCAGGCCCAGCGCCCCCATGAAGTACCCGGTCAGCACGGGATACTCGACCGGGTGGTCACGGTAGGGCACCTTGCCCTCGTTGAGCCCCTCGGCGTAGTAGAGGGCGAGCACGTCGGTGTAGCAGAACCGGGTGTACTGCTCGTTGTTCTGCCAGGCGCCGTCCTGGCACGGCGACTTCTGCACCCAGTGCAGGGCGAGGGTGAGGCAGGCCAGCGCCAGCACGATCCGGACGGCGGTCCAGAACCGCCGCTCCCCGCCGGCCGGCCGGTCCAGCGCCGTCGCATGGTCGCCCAGCGGCCCGCCGATCATGCCGGAGATGCCGCGGACGAACCCGTCGGAGCGGGACGGGTGGTCGGTGGTTCCGGCGTCGTCGATGCCGGGCGTCGACTGGGTGCTCATGAAGAGGCATCCTGCCGTACGACCGGGGTGCTCGTCCCGTCCCGGCGCGCCAGATCCGGGTACGGAAACGCCGCCGCCGGCCGGACAGGTCGTCCGGCCGGCGGCGGCGTCGTGGAGCGGGGCGGGTCAGTCCCGATTGGTCGGTGGCAGGCTGGGCAGTAGTCCACCACCGCCGCCACCTGTCCCGGGCCTGCCGTTGCCGCCGCCGTTGTTGCCGTCGGTGCGCGGGCAGAACGGGTTGGTCAGCGGGTCACAGGCCGGCAGGCCGGGCAGACCCGGCAGACCTCCCGGCGGGGTCGGGGGCGGCGGCGCCGCCTCGCCGTTGCCGGAGGTCGCGTCGCCGATATTCGCCGCAGGCGGGAAGTCGAGCTTGTCCTTGCCCTTCAGCGCCTCGTCCATGAACCGCTCCCAGATGTCACCCGGGAGGTTGGAACCGCTGACCTTGCGCTTGTCCTTGAGGATGAGTGGCTTCCGGTCCTTCACGTTGCCCACCCAGACCGCCGTGGCCAACTGCGGCGTGTAGCCGATCATCCAGGCGTCGCCGTTGTCGGAGCTGTCGCCCTTGAGTTCCCAGGTGCCGGTCTTGGAGGCGGCCTTGCGGCCGTCATCGAGACGGTGGTTGACCGCGGCCGGATAGTCCTTCAGCACCGACGTCACGTCGGCCACCACGTCCTTGTCGATGCGCGGCTGGGAGTCGAGCTTCTCGCTGCCCTTAGCCACCTTCTCCCACTTGCCGGTGTTCGGGTTCTGCTTCTCCACCGAGTAGAGGAAGTGCGCCTTGTTGTAGACACCCCCGTTGGCGAAGGTGGCCACACCGTTGGCATGGTCCAGCACCGTAATCGGGTACTGGCCGTAGCCGACCACGTTGAAGAACGGCTCCGGCGTGATGGCCTTCGGGTCGGCCTTGGTCAGGTCGTACGCCTTCGCCGGGTTGGTGTCGGTGCGCCACATGGTGGTGACGCCGGCCTGCTTGGCCATGTCCACCACCTTGTCCGCGCCGATCTCCTCAGTGACGTGGTAGAACGGCACGTTCAGGGACTTGAGCGTGGACACCTTGAGCGTGCAGGAGTTGCCGCAGGAGGGGTTGTCGACGCCGGCGTTGCTGACCTTGAACTTGGTGCCCTCCGGGGTGAATGCCTTGCCCTTCCACCGGGACTCGAGCGCCTTGTCGGCCTTGAGCGCAGCCGCCAGGGTGTAGATCTTGAAGCTCGAGCCGGGCGAGTGACCGCCGCTGATCGCCCCGGTGGAGTCGGTGTTCTTGCCGGCGTAGTCGGTGCCCGTGCCGTTGTCACCGCCGTAGTAGGCGACCACCCGACCGTTACCTGGGTCGATCGCGACCACCGCGGCCATGAGGTTGCTCGGCTGGCCAGCCAACTCGGAGCCCTTGGTCTTCCGCTGGGCCGTCTCGACCGCCGCCTTCTGCATCTTGGTGTCGATGGTGGTGCGGATCCGATAACCACCGGCCATCAGCGCCTGGGAGCAGAGCGGCTTGGTGTCGGTCACCTGCGTCTCCTTGTCGACGCAGATGCCCCTGTCGCGCATCTCCTCCCGGACGTAGTTGATGACGTTGCCGTACGGCGTGTCCACGCCGAAGTCGACGCCGATGCCGCCCTTCTTCGGGGCCTTGATGTTCTTCGGATAGGCGGCGGGCCGCTCCGGCTTGCCGGCCACGCCCAGCCAGCCCTCCTTGACCATGCCATCGATCACGTAGTTCCAGCGATCCTGGGCGGCGGTCGGGTTGATCGCCGGGTCGTACCCCTGGTGGCTGGAGCTCGGCTCCGGCTGCTTGATCAGGGCGGCGAGCACCGCGCCCTCGTCGGGCTTGAGCGCGCTCACCGACTTGCCGAAGTAGGTCTGCGCCGCCGCCTCGATGCCGTAGGCGCCCCGGCCGAAGTAGATCACGTTGAGGTAGTGCTGCATGATCTGCGGCTTGGTGTACTCGTCGTTCAGCTTGGAGGCGAGGATCGCCTCCTTCACCTTCCGGGCGTAGGTGTCGTCCTTCAGGTTGTCGTAGGCGTTGCGCGCGTACTGCTGGGTGATGGTGGAGGCACCCTGCTTGTCGCCGCCGGAGAGGTTGTTCCAGCCGGCTCGGGCGATGCCCTTGTAGTCCACACCTGAGTGCCGGTAGAAGTTCCGGTCCTCGGCGGCAGCCACCGCGTCCTGCACCCACTGCGGGATCTGCTCGATGGTGACCAGGGTGCGGTTCTGATCGCCCACCTTGGCAATCGGAGTCTTGTTGTCGAACGCGTACAGGGTGGTCGCCTGCGGCGGGGTGATCTCGTCGGGCAGCACCACGTTGGTCGAGTAGTAGGTGAACCCGACCACACCGACACCGGCGAGCATGATGAAGACCGCGAAACCGGCGATCAGCAGGTTCATCCGCTTGCGCTTCTTCGCTCGGGCCGCCCCAGCCGGGTCACCCGCACCGCGACCGCCCCGACCACCACGACCCGGACCGTTCGGCCCACCAGGCCCGCCGGGGCCACCCGGGCCGCCGGAGACCGGTGAGACGCTCGCCCGCGCGACCGCGGCCCGGCCGCCCACCGAGGCGGAGCCGACGCTGGCCCGGCCCGCCGAGGCGGCGCCGACGGACGCCGCGCCGACCGTGGCCCGACCCGCCGGTGCACCCGGGGCCGGGGACACCGGCACTGAGGCCCGCCCGGCCCGGCCTGGCGTGGCCGAACCGACTGAGGCGGACCCGGCGGTGGTGCCGCGCGGCGGGACCGAGGCCGAACCACCAACCGAGGCCCGCCCACCGGCTGCCCGCGGTGTCACCGAGGCGCGACCGGGGGATGCCGGGGCCTCCGAGGCCGACCAGCCACTCCCGCGAGAGTCACCGCCTGGTCGGCGGTACGCGTCGTCCACGCCCCGTCCGGGGTCGCCGTCCGGGCCCGGGTACTGGGCCCGCCCGCGCGCAGAACTGGGATCGCCGTACGAGTTCATTCCTCACACCCTGCCGGTCGCGGTGGGGCGCGACTGCGCCGCCACCGGGTTGCCGTGAGTTGCTTCACCCGGGACGCCGGCACGGGGGTGCCGGTTCACCGGGGTCATTGCAGTATCAATCGGGCCAATCAGACCAACGAGCGGTCGGCCGTCCCGGGTCATGTCTACGGCCCCGGGGCCAGTCCAACCAGCTGAGATCACCGTTGCGCCTCTCGCCTCCGCCGACCGGTGCCTCCGGCACCTGCCGCGTCCTGCTCGCCGTCGCCGTCGCTGCTGAGACCGTCCCGACCGAGCAGGTACTGCTCGACGAGATGGTTCCAGTCACAGCCGAGGCACACCTCCACCACGAAGACTTGGAACTCACGCAGCGTCATCGCCAGCACGGGCAACTCGGTCAGTGTCCGAGCTTGGCCGGCGGACTGCTTGAGTTCGTCACCGTAAATGTAGTGGACGTTGGTCAGGTTCTCGCTGCGACAGATGGGGCAGCGTCGGTCGGTCGGCTCGCCGTGGAACCGGGCAGCGTTCTTCAGGTACGGGGATGCGTCGCAGACGTCGTACGTGCCGACCCGGCCGGCCAGGAGCTCACGCAGCACCGCTCGCTTCTGAAGCGAGTAGTCGACGACCTGGCGCTGCGTACGCATGCGGAGAAGGGTACGCGGTCCGGCTCGACCAGGCGACCACGGTCACGATCCGTGACAGCAGCATCTCGAAACGAGGGTTTGCCCTGACCCCCGCGACCCGCTAACGTGCGATGTATCGGTCCGATACATCGCGGCGGTTACCACTCCGCGCCGGGGGTAAAGAGAGGATGGCGTAGTGCTCGAGTTCGCCATCCTCGGCCTCCTGCAGGAGTCTCCTATGCACGGCTATGAGCTGCGCAAGGAGCTGACCGCCAAACTCGGCGCGATCCGGGCGGCGATCAGCTACGGCTCGCTCTATCCGACCCTGCGCAGGTTGCAGGCGGCCGGATGGATCACCGAAGCCGCCGAGACACCCGCCACCGCCGAGGAGGTTCCCGCGCTGACCAGCCGACGAGGTCGGGTGGTCTACAAAATCACCGCGGAAGGCAAGGAACGCTTCGCCCAGCTGATCGCACAGGCCGGGCCCGAGACGTACGACGACACGGGCTTCGGGGTGCATTTCGCGTTCTTCGCCCGGACCGACCAGGCGACCCGCCTGCGCATTCTGGAGGGTCGCCGCCGCAAGATCGAGGAGCGTCGCGAAGGGCTTCGTGACGTGCTGGGCCGGGCGGCCGAGCGCCTCGATGCGTACACCCTGGAACTACAGCGCCACGGCCTTGACGCCTGTGAGCGCGAGGTCCGCTGGCTGGAGGAGCTCATCGCCAACGAGCGCTCCGGCCGAGCCCCGACGGTCCCGAACATCGGGACGGCCGGCGGCCGACGAGAAGACAACAGCCCGCCTCCGCCTGGAGAGACCAGGAATGAGCGGCCGTGACAGAAAAGAAGGAGGCAGACGCTATGGGCTCCGTCCGCGTCGCCATCGTCGGTGTGGGTAACTGCGCCTCGTCCCTGGTTCAGGGCGTCGAGTACTACCGGAATGCCGACCCGAACGACCGCGTCCCGGGTCTCATGCATGTCGCCTTCGGCGACTACCACGTCTCCGCCGTCGAGTTTGTCGCGGCGTTCGACGTGGACGCCAAGAAGGTGGGCATGGACCTCGCGGAGGCGATCGTCGCCAGCGAGAACAACACCATCAAGCTCTGCGACGTGCCGCCGACCGGCATCAGCGTGCAGCGCGGTCCGACCTTCGACGGTCTGGGCCAGTACTACCGCGAGATCGTCGAGGAGTCCGACGCCACTCCCGTCGACGTGACGCAGGCACTGCGCGACGCGCAGGTCGACGTCGTCGTCTGCTACCTGCCGGTCGGCTCCGAGCAGGCCGCCAAGTTCTACGCCCAGGCAGCGATCGACGCCGGCTGCGCGTTCGTCAACGCCCTGCCGGTCTTCATCGCCTCCGACCCGGAGTGGGCGAAGAAGTTCGAGGACGCTGGCCTGCCGATCGTCGGTGACGACATCAAGAGCCAGGTCGGTGCCACCATCGTGCACCGCGCCCTGGCGAAGCTCTTCGAGGACCGCGGCGTCGAGCTGCTGCGCACGTACCAGCTCAACTTCGGCGGCAACATGGACTTTATGAACATGCTGGAGCGCAAGCGGCTGGTCTCGAAGAAGATCTCGAAGACCCAGTCGGTCACCTCGCAGATCCCGCACGAGATGAGCAAGAGCGACGTGCACATCGGCCCGTCGGACCACGTGCCGTGGCTGGACGACCGCAAGTGGGCGTACATCCGCCTGGAGGGCCGCTCGTTCGGTGACACCCCGCTCAACGCCGAGCTCAAGCTCGAGGTGTGGGACTCTCCGAACTCGGCCGGCGTCATCATCGACGCGGTCCGGGCCGCGAAGATCGCGCTGGACCGGAAGATCGCCGGCCCGATCCTGTCGGCCTCGTCCTACTTCATGAAGTCCCCGCCGGTGCAGTACGCCGACCACGACGCCCACCAGGCCGTCGAGGAGTTCATCGCCGGTGAGGTCGAGCGCTGACCCGCTGAGCACCAAGCACGGCCGAGGGCCGGGTCCGTACGGACCCGGCCCTCGCCGCGTTCACTGCCTCGTCGCCGCGTACGGCGACCCGCTCACTTCCAGCTCGGCGCCGTGCTCTTGGCCTTGGCTGCCCGCTTCGCCTTGAGCTGCTCGGGCGACTCGGCGCCGCGCGCCATCGCGCCGGCGGACATCGGCAGGATGCCCGGGTTGACCGAGCCGACGCCGACCACGAACGCCACCACGTCGATGATGATGTGGGTGGTCCGGGCCGCGTAGACGGAGATCCAGTCCTGCTCGTAGCCGATGCCCGACATGAACGAGTTCGCGACCACCTGGTTGGTCAGGTAGTTGATCGACGAGAAGCTCGTCGGACGCGGGCCGCCGTACGGGAAGATCTGCACGAAGCCCGAGGCGACCGCGGTGGTCACGGTGAGGTTGCCGAAGAGGGCGTCCCCGAAGTGGACGAAGTCGCTCAGGTCGACGTGGATGGTCTGGCCGTCACGCAGGCGACCCGAGCTGTCCAGGGTGGTCGACGAGGCGTTCCTGATCCGCGTCCGCGACGATGCCGCGCGGGTGTCGATGACCCGCTGCGGTGCGATCGGGACGATCTGGTTCGAGTTGCCGGTGGTGTGCACGTAATCGAGGTACCTGACGCCCTGGAAGTCGGCGACCACCTGAAGGTTGCCGTAGGCGTCCATGCCGAGCGAGCCGCCCAGCGAGTCGGGGTGCAGGTAGTCGCCGCTCGGCGTCAGCCGCAGCGCCGGCCGGGCCAGCACCGCGCCATCCACGTCGGTGGTGGTGCTCGTGTTCCCCAACTGCAGGGTGGGGCCAGCCGCAGTGCTGGTCAGCGTGGTGGTGGTGGCACCGGCGGCGTTGGTCGCGCCCTGGACCACCGGGTCACCGGGTGCGGCCTGAGCCGGCGCGGCGACGGCGGCGCCCACCACGGTGGTGCCGGCGACGCCAGCGGCGACGGTGCCAGCGCGGCGCAGCAGCCGGCGGCGGTCGACGGTCTTGTCCTGCTTTTCGGTCATCGGTCCCCCGCAAAGTCGGTGAAATGACGCCCGATCATGACGGTTGCGGAGGGGTGTCCACATCGACCGATCGGCCGATAAGCATGACTCGTTCGATTCGGCGGGCGGGTCGGTCAGGACCATGCCTGTTGCAGGGCCACCCGGGCCTCCAACTCCAGCAGGTGCACCTTGCGCGGCAGGCCACCCCCGAAGCCGACCAGCCGCCCACCGGCGCCGACGATGCGGTGACACGGGACGATGACCGGGATCGGGTTCCGGTTGCAGGCCACGCCCACCGCGCGGGCCGCCCCGGGGTCGCCGACCCGGCGCGCCACCTCGCCGTAGGTCAGCGTCTCGCCGTAGGGGATCAGGGTCATCTCCCGCCACACCGCCCGCTCGAAATCCGACCCGCGGGGGATCGACACCGGGACGGTGAAACCGGTCAGCTCACCGGCGAAGTACGCCCGCAGCTCGGCGATGGCCTGCCGGGACAACTCGTGGTCGGGCTCGTCGGCCGCCGCGTCGATCCGGCCGAAGTGTGCGCCGCAGACGCTCGCCCCGTCGCTGGCCACGGAGAACTCGCCGATCGGTGAGTCGAGCACGGTCCAGCGCATCGACCTATTGTCCCCGACTCTGGCCGTGGATGGCCAACCCCGACCACCACCGTCTCGCCGCACGCCAGTCCACGCCGGCCCGGTGTCGCTGCGGGCCGCCGCGGAACCGGCCGAGCGGTAGATCATCTTCGCGTCCGGCCGAGCTGTTGGACGTTGCGCGACGTCGATACCGTGCTGGTCGTGGCCACGGGGACGCTCATCTTTCTGATCATCGGCGGTGCGGGCGTCGGGGTGCTGGCGCTCGCCCTGCTCGGCACCGAACTGTTCCACTTCGGGCACGCCAACGTCGACGGGCCGATCTCGACCGAGACGGTCGCCGGCTTCGCCGGGGCGTTCGGGTTCGGCGGGGCCATCGTCAACGAATTGGTCGGTGCGCGTACGCCGGGCATGATCGCGGGCGCGGCGGCCGGTGGCCTGCTCGCCGCAGTGCCCACCGGCTGGCTGGCGTCCCGGCTGAGCCGGGCGGCCCGGAACATGCGCACCGACCCCACCCCCACCCGGGACGACCTGGTCGGCGCGCTCGGCCTCGTCGTCACGCCGGTGCCGGTCGACGGCTACGGCGAGGTCCGGGTACGCGTCGCAGGCCAGCCGGTCAAGCTCAACGCCCGCGCCGACCAGCCGATCCCGGTCGGCGCCCAGGTTTTCGTCGTGCAGGCGCTCAGCGAGACCAGCGTGCACGTCGAGACCTACTGACTCCTCTTCGCAGACAGGACTCCTTATATGCCCCTGTTAATCGCCATCGGTGGCGCGGTCCTCCTCATCCTCATCCTGGTGTTCTTCGTGCTCTCCCGGATCAAGGTGGCCGGGCCGAACGAGGCGTTCATCGTCACCGGCCGCAAGGGCCGCACCACGCAGACCGCCGACGGTGGCCGGTCGACCGACATGTCCGGTCAGAAGGTCGTGCTGGGCGCCTCGGTGTTCGTGCTGCCCGTGGTGCAGAAACTCCAGTCGCTCGACCTGTCCAGCCGGCGGATCGACGTCGGCATCCGGGGCGCGGTGAGCAAGCAGGGCATCCGCACCGACCTGCACGGCGTGGCGATCGTCAAGGTCGGCGGGACCGAGGACGCGATCCGGGCCGCCGCCCAGCGGTTCCTGCACCAACAGGACGAGATCGACAACTTCACCCGGGAGGTGCTGGCCGGCGCGCTGCGCTCGATCGTCGGCCGGCTCACCGTCGAGGAGGTGATCCGGGACCGGGCGGCGTTCGCCAGCGCGGTGGCCGAGGAAGCCGAGCACTCGATGACCAACCAGGGCCTGGTGCTGGACACCTTCCAGCTCCAGGACATCCTCGCCGAGGGCTCCTACCTGCAGGACCTGGGCCGGCCGGAGGCCGCCCGGGTGCTCAAGGACGCGGCGATCGCCGAGGCGCGGGCCCGGCAGCAGGCCGAGCAGGAGCGGCTGCTCGCCGAGGAGGCCATCGCCGAGGCGAACCGGAACCTGTCCCTCAAGCAGGCCGGTATCCAGGCGGAGATCGACGCGGCCAAGGCGAAGTCGGCGGCGGCCGGGCCGCTCGCCCAGGCGGAGCGGGACCAGGCGATCCTCTCCGAGCAGCAGAAGGTGGCCGAGCGCAACGCCGAACTCAAGCAGCGCCAACTGGACACCGAGGTGCGCAAGCCGGCCGACGCCGCCCGGTACAAGGTGGAGCAGGAGGCCGAGGCGGCCCGCAACGCGGCGGTGCTGCACGCGGACGCGCAGCGGCAGTCGGTCATCGCCGCCGCGCAGGCCTCCGCCGAGCAGGCCCGGCTCACCGGTGAGGGCGAGCGGGCCCGGCGCGCCGCGCTCGCCGAGGCGAACGCGATCGAGGGTGCCAAGGAGGGTGAGGCCGAGCAGCGTCGGCGCTCCGCGATCGCCGAGGCGGTCGAGCGGGAGGGACAGGCCGAGGCGGCCGCCATCCTGGCGAAGGGCCAGGCCGAGGCGGACGCGATGGCGCGCAAGGCCGAGGCGTTCGCCACGTACGGGGAGGCGGCGGTGCTGGACCTGCTGGTCAAGGTGCTGCCGCAGGTGGTGGAGGCCGCCAGCGCTCCGATCGGGGCGATCGACAAGATGACCGTCATCTCCGCCGACGGTGCGTCGTCGTTGACCAGGTCGGTGGCCGGCAACGTGGCCCAGGGGCTCCAGCTCGGCAGCGACCTGACCGGGGTCGACCTGGCGGGCCTGCTGGCCCGGCTCAGCTCGGCGTCCACCCCGGTCGGCAACAGCACCTCGGCCGGCAAGGGCACCGCCTCGGTGGACGGGACGGCCGTCGAGACGCGCTGACGCCGTACGCCGACGGGCGCCGCTCCCGCGATCGGGGGCGGCGCCCGTCGTACGGGTCGGCTCCGGTCAGTCGATCAGGCCCTCGGCGCGAGCCCAGCGCAGCAGCTCCGCCTCGGCGGCGTCGCGGTCCAGCGGGCCGTGCTCCAGGCGCTGCTCCTTGAGGTGCTTCCACGCCCGCCCCACCACCGGTCCCGGCGGTACGCCGAGCAGCTCCATGATCGCGTTGCCGTCGAGGTCGGGGCGGACCCGGGCGAGGTCCTCCTCGGTCGCGATCCGGGCGATCCGCTCCTCCAGCGCGTCGTAGTCGGCGGCGAGTTGGGCTGCCTTGCGCCGGTTGCGGGTGGTGCAGTCCGAGCGGGTCAGCTTGTGCAGCCGGGGCAGCAGGTCACCGGCGTCGGCGACGTAGCGGCGCACCGCCGAGTCGGTCCACTCGCCCCGCCCGTACCCGTAGAAGCGCAGGTGCAACGCGACCAGCCCGGTCACCTTCGCCGTGACCTCCTTGGGGTACCGCAGCGCCTTCATCCGGGCCTTGGTGAGCCGGGCGCCGACCACCTCGTGGTGGTGGAAGCTGACCCGGCTGTCGGAACCGACCGCCTTGGTCGCCGGCTTACCCACGTCGTGCATGAGGGCGGCCATCCGCAGGATGAAGTCGCAGCCGTCCTCCTCGAAGGAGACCGCGTTCTCGACGACCGTCAGCGTGTGCTCGTAGACGTCCTTGTGCTGGGCGTGCTCGTCGATCTCCAGCTTCAGCCCGGTCAGCTCCGGCAGGAACCGCTCGGCCAGCCCGGTGTCGACCAGCAGCCGCAGCCCGGTGATCGGGTCGGCGCCGCAGAGCAGCTTGGTGAACTCGTCGCGGATCCGCTCGACGGTGATCCGGTCCAGGTCGGCGGACATCCGGCTCATCGCCGAGTGCACGTCCGGGTGCACGGCGAAGCCCAACTGCGCGGCGAACCGGGCGGCCCGCAGCATCCGCAGCGGGTCGTCGCCGAACGACTCACCGGGGGTGCTGGGGGTACGGATCACCTTGGCGGAGAGATCCTCCAGCCCGCCGTGCGGGTCGGTGAACCGGTGCTCCGGCACGCTGACCGCCATCGCGTTGATGGTGAAGTCGCGGCGCTTCAGGTCCTCGGTGAGGTTGGTGCCGTACACCACCACCGGGTTGCGGCTGACCTGGTCGTACGACTCGGCGCGGAAGGTGGTGATTTCGAGCCGGAGGCCGTCGCGCTGAGCCCCGATGGTGCCGAATTCCCGGCCGGTCTCCCAGATCGACTCGGCCCAGCCCTTGATGATCCGCAGCGTCTCGTCCGGGTGCGCGTCGGTGCAGAAATCGAGGTCGTCCCCGAGTCGGCCGAGCAGGGCGTCCCGCACCGAACCGCCCACCAGGTGCAACTCGTGACCGGCGCGGACGAACCGGCGGCCCAACTCGTCGGCGACCGGGGAGACCCGGAGCAGTTCGGCGACGGCGTTGCGCTGCGCAGCGGTGAGTTCGCGGCGGTCGGCGGCGTGGGAAGCGGAGGCGTCGGACATGGGATCGCCAGCCTATCGGGCACGGCCCGCATCCCGTCCGCCGGGCGCGGGTAACGGGTACCGGTTGACTATGGTCTGTGACGTGCGGGTCGGTGCCCGGCTCGACGTACCCCTTGGAGGCTGGAGATGAGCGGCGGGCTCTACCGCAGCGCGAACGCCGCGCACGACGGCGGGCCCGGGGCCGGCGGGCGCCCGGGGGACGGCGCCACGTTCATCTCCGCCGAGCCGCTGAACCAGCCGGCCATGGAGTCGACCGCGCCGCCGCAGGAGCAGGTGGCCGAGGCGAGTGCGGCGACCAACAGCGCGGTGATGGCGATCGGCAGCCTGGTCAGCCGGGGCACCGGCTTCCTGCGCACGCTGGCTCTGACCGCAGCGCTCGGCGGCGCACTGGTCGGTGACGCGTACACCACCGCGCAGATCCTGCCCGGCATGGTCTACGAGTTCCTGCTCGGCGGCATCCTCACCAGTGTGCTGATCCCGGTGCTGGTCCGCCGGCGCCGGGCCGACGCCGACGGCGGCCAGGCGTACGCCCAGCGGTTGCTGACCCTCGCGGTGCTGACCCTCGCCGCGGCGGCGGTGGTGGCGGTGGCGTCCGCGTCGCTGCTGACCAAGCTCTACGCCAGCGACAACACCGGGGACGAGTACCAGAGCCTGGTCACGGCGCTGTCGTACCTGATGTTGCCGATGATCTTCTTCACCGGCCTCAGCGCGCTGATCAGTGCGGTGCTCAACACCCGGGGGCACTTCGCCGCACCGATGTGGGCACCGATCCTGAACAACATCGTGGTGATCGCCACCGCGGGGTTGTACATCGCGATCTTCGGTGCGGAGATCATCCGCCCCGAGCAGATGACCACCGGCCGGATCCTGCTGATCGGCGGTGGCACGCTGCTCGGTGTCGCGATCCAGGCCGCCGGGCTGCTGCCCTCGCTGCGCAAGGTCGGCTTCCGCTGGCGGTTCCGGTTCGACTTCCGCGCCCTCGGGCTGCGCGAGCTGGGGCGTCTCGGCGGCTGGATGTTCTGTTACGTCGCGGTGAGCCAGGTCGGCCTGATCGTCCTGTTCAACCTGCTCAACCGGGCGGGCAAGGAGAACGCCGCCGGCCCACTCATCTACAACAACGTGTTCCTGCTGCTGATGATGGCGCACGGCATCATCGCCGTCTCGATCATCACGGCGCTGATGCCCCGGATGAGCGCGGCCGCCGCCGACGGCCGGTACTCCGACGTCGCCGCCGACCTGTCCCGGGGCACCCGCACCGTCTCGGCCGTGCTCGCACCGATCGCGGTCTGCTACGCGGTACTGGCCACTCCACTGGCCGTGGCGCTGTTCCGCTACGGCGCGTTCAGCGACGAGAACGCGGCGGACACCTCGCTGGTGCTGCTGCTCGCGGCGCTGGCGCTGGTCCCGTTCGCGATCAGCCAGCTCTTCACCTTCGCCTTCTACGCCCTGCCGGACACCCGCACGCCAGCGCTGATCAACATTCCGGTGGTGGCGTTGCGGATCGGCGTGCAGGTGGTGCTCTACGTCGCCTTCGCCGCCCACTTCGCCGCAGCCGGCATGATGATCGGCAACGCCGTCTCCTATCTGGCTGCGGCATTCGCCTCCGCGTGGCTGCTGCGGCCCCGGATCGGGCGGATCGGGATGGGCGCAATCCTGCGCACCCTCGGCCGGGTGGCGGTCGCCGCGTTGGGTTCCGCGCTGGTCGGGTTGTTGGTGGTGAGCCTGTTGCCCGGTGGCGACACGCCGAACTGGATGCAGGCCGTGGTGCAGCTCGTGATCGGCGGCGCGGTGATCGGCGGGACCTACCTGGGGCTGGCCACGCTGCTGCGGATCGGGGAGATCACCGAGGTGGTCGGCATGGTCCGCCGCCGACTCGGTCGCTGAGCGCAACAGTCCACACACGAAGAGTTGGCGTTGTACGGACCGTAACCGCGGATCATCAGGGCTGGGGACGCGCTTGTGGATAACTCCGCGATTCGCCGGTCAGCAAGCGGATCGGCCTGTGGATAACCAACCGTACGGCTGAGCGTGCCGGTCCGTTCGGTGGGAACATGGCGGTTGGCGGGAGCGCCACCCCGGGGCTCGGCCCCGGCGTCGGTCACTTGCGGTGAAGCCGTAGATTGGCTAGTACATGTGCCAGCAACGTGGCTGACAACGGTCGTAACCGGACGACTCTCCCGACTCCCGGCACCCCGCCGGGCACGGCGGGAAGATGACATGTCGGAGAGACGGGCAACCCGGGTAAGGTCGCTCTCGACGGGTACGGCAGGCGCCGACGCTGCGCGTCGACACCGGTCGGCCGGTTCCTTCGACGGCAGAGCGGGAAGCCACATGCCCAGCAGTTCGGGTCCATCGATCGGCACGATCACCGAGGGAGGACGGGTGACCCAGGTCGGCGAGGGTCAGGAGGCGGACGAGAGCGCTCCGCCGGTCATGACCTTCGGTGCTCCCACGGCCGGTGAAATCCTCGCCGAGCGGTACGAGTTGGTTGAGCACATCAACAACGACAGCGCGGGTCGGCTGGTCTGGCGCGGAGTCGACGTTATCCTGCGCCGCCCCGTCGCGGTGGTGCTGCGCTACCCGGGTGGCGACTCCGCCACCGAAATGCTCCAGGCCGCCGTCGCGGCCAGCCGGGTCATTCACCCCAACCTGGTCGGCGTCTACGACGCGATCGACGAGGCCGAGCGGGCGTACGTGGTGCGCGAGTGGGTGGACGGTCAGTCCCTGCGCGACCTGGCGACCGAAGGTCCGCTGGACCCGGCCCGGGCCACCGCGATCGGCAACGCCGTCGCGAGCGCCCTCGCCGCGGTGCACGCCACCGGAATGGTGCACGGCAACGTCCACCCCGGCACGGTCATGATCAGCGCCGAGGGCCGGGTAGTGCTGGCCGACGCGCGCACCGACGGCGCCGACAGCCAGGAGAACGACATCCGGGCGGTCGGCGGCATCCTCTACTTTGCCCTGACCGGGCACTGGCCGCACGCCGAGGCACCGCTGCGCGGCGCCACCGCCGGCCACGGCCGGGCCGCCATCCCGGACGCGGTCCGGGACGCCAGTGGCGGCATCGCGGCACCCCGCCAGGTCCGGGCCGGCGTGCCCGCGTACCTGGACGACCTGACCATGGACCTGCTCGACGCCGAGATCGCGCCGCCGTCGTCGGACGTGCTCGCCGCCGAGCTGGCGCGGCTGGACGTGCCGGCCGAGGAGGAGCACTACCTCGACAACAGCGGGCCGCTGCGGTTCGCCGCCGACACCGAGGAAGAGCCGTCTCCGCTGGCCGCGGCGGGCGGTCGCAAGGTCGCCGTGGGCATCGCCGGCCTGCTGGCGGTCGCCCTGGTCGGTCTGCTGATCGGGATCAGCGCGCTGGGCGATGACAAGGAGCCACAGAACAACGCGGCGGCCACACCCACCGCCACCGCCCCGGCCGGTGAGACGACCCCGGCCGCCGCCACGGTGCGCAAGTTGACCGTGAAAGGCGTCCGGATCATCGACCCGGACAGCAAGAACCGCAGCGAGGTCGACGGCGCCAACAAAGTCATCGACGGTGACGAGGACAAGGGCTGGGAGACGGAGACGTACAACCGCCCCAACTTCGGCAACATCAAGAAGGGCATGGGGGTCTGGCTCGATCTCGGCGAGCCGCACAGCGTCAAGTCGGTGCAGGCGGTGCTCTCCGGGACCGGTGCATCGGCCCAACTGCTCTACGGCACTGCCAACCCGCCGTCCACGTCCAGTGGCGACAAGCAGCTCGTCGCGGGCTACAAGACGCCGATCGGGCAGCCGTTCGAGGAGCACGACGGCACCACCATGACGTTCAACGGCTTCGACGTCGACCAGAAGTACCAGTACCTGCTGTTCTGGATCACCGAGCTACCCCCGTCCGAGGGTGGCTTCAAGCTCGGGGTGCAGGAGATTACGGTCCAGGGTTCGTGAGCCGGGCAGCACAATCCGGGCACCGCATCCGCTGGACGCGGTGATGAACGGGCGCGACGCCGCAACGGACCTGGAGTTGCTGCGCGCCCACGTCGACGGGGACCGGGACGCCTTCGCGGTGCTGTTCCACCGGCACCGTGACCGGCTCTGGGCGGTGGCCCTGCGGACGCTCGGCGACCGCGAGGAGGCCGCCGACGCACTCCAGGACGCCCTGCTGTCCGCGCATCGGGCCGCCGGCCGCTTCCGGGGTGACTCGGCCGTCACCACCTGGCTGCACCGGATCGTGGTGAACGCCTGCCTGGACCGGATCCGACGCCGGCAGGCGCACCCCACCGTGCCGCTGCCCGACGGCACCCGGACCGAGGGCGGGTCGCGCACCGGGGGCGTGGAGCCGGCCGCACCGGCACAGGACCACGACACCGCGTTGGTCGTCCGCGAGGCGCTTGCCGCACTGCCCTTCGAGCAGCGCGCCGCCCTGGTGCTGGTGGACGTGCAGGGCTACCCCGTCGCCGAGGTGGCCCGCATCCTCGGTGTCGCCGAGGGGACGGTGAAGAGCCGCTGTGCCCGGGGCCGGGCCCGCCTGGCGGTGCTGCTCGGGCATCTCCGCCCGGCCGCCGGCGTGGCGACGCCATCGGCCCACCCGGGCCCGACCGGCACGGTCGCAGACGTGCCCGGCGTCACCAAGGGGAACCCCCGCCCTGCGGAGGGCGTCGGATCGGGGTCGGGCCGGTTCCGGCGGGACGCCAATCAGGAGGACACGTGACGACCGAGGGGTTCAGGGAGGTCGACGACGACCTGCTCGCTGACTACCTCGGCGGGGCGTTGGACGGCACGTCGCAGCAGGCGGAGGTCGCTCGGCTGGTGGACGCGGACCCGGCGTGGGCCCAGGCGTACACCCTGCTGGCTTCTGCGGTGACGGAGGTTCGCGCCGACCTCGCCCGGTGGGCCGAGCCGTCCCCGGAGCTGCCGGCGGCGCTCGCCGAACGGCTCGCCGCCGCGCTGGCCGCGGCGGACCCGGTGCTCGACGGCGCAGCGGCCGACGAGGACACCACCGGCGGTACGCCCACGGTCGAGCCGGATCCGGACACCGCCACTCGGGTGGTCGTTCCGGCACAGGGCGGCAGCGGTTCCGGCCGCCGACCCAACGGCCCCTCCCCGACCCAGTCGGGGGGCGGCACACCCACCGGTCCCGGTCGCCGGCGGCGACGCTGGGCCCGGCGCGGCGCGCCTGCGGTGGCGGTCGCGGCCGTCGCCGTCCTCGCGGTGGGACTGGGGCTCAATCAGCTGTCGATGAACGCCTCGGACACTGCCGGCACCAGCGTCCTGAACCAGCCGGCCAGCGCGCCCGAGGGCGCGGCGGCGGCCGGTGCGGTACGCACCACCGGGCCTGCACTGCGCAGCGGTACGGACTACACGCCGCAGACGCTCGCCGATGCCGATGCCGAGCCGTCCGACGGTCAACGGACCAGCAGTTCTCCGGACGGGCAGCCCGGGGTGGCGGCCGAAGGTGGCCGTCGACCCACGCCGGGCGGCCTGGACCAACTGGCCCGGTTGACCGACGAAGCCGCGCTGACCACCTGCCTGGCCGACGTGGCCGCCGAGCACGGCGCCGCCCCGCTGGTGGTCGAGGTGATCGACTACGCGGAGTTCCGGGGCGAGCCAGCCCTGGTGATCCGGTTCACCGACGCGGCCGGGGGCCGTTGGGCCTGGGTGAGCGGCCCGGAGTGCGGGGTCCCCGGGTCCGGCTCGGACAAGCGGTATTCGGCGCGGGTAGGGTGAATCCGCGGTCACTGGCGGGATGACCGACCACGTGACCTGACCCACCGGATGCCCGTCTCGGGAATCCCCGGTTCGTACGATGACGTTCTGGAAGTCAGTTCCGGCGACCCTAGGCGTCGGACTTGGATCGGCATCGGTGCGCGCCGAAGCCGAACACACACAACTCGGGAGACGGCAGTGGACGAGGTCCGCAACCTGATCATCATCGGCTCCGGGCCGGCCGGTTACACGGCGGCCGTCTACGCCGCCCGCGCCAACCTGAAGCCGCTGATCATCGAGGGCGCGCAGTCGGGCGGCGCGCTGATGACCACGACCGAGGTGGAAAACTTCCCCGGCTTCGCCGACGGCATCCTCGGCCCCGAGCTGATGGACAACATGCGCAAGCAGGCCGAGCGGTTCGGCGCCGAGTTCCTCACCGACGATGTGACCCGGGTCGAGCTGGTGGACACCGGCGACGCCGGCGCCGACGCGGTGAGCACCGTCTGGGTCGGCGAGACCGCCTACCGTGCCCGCGCCGTCATCCTCTCCACCGGTTCGGCCTGGCGCCCGCTGGGCGTCCCGGGCGAGCAGGAGTACCTCGGCCACGGCGTCTCCTCGTGCGCCACCTGTGACGGGTTCTTCTTCCGCAACCAGCACATCGTGGTCGTCGGCGGCGGCGACTCGGCGATGGAGGAGGCCAGCTTCCTCACCCGCTTCGCCGAGTCGGTCACCATCATCCACCGGCGCGACTCGTTCCGGGCCAGCAAGATCATGGCTGACCGGGCGCTGAACAACGAGAAGATCAAGGTTGAGTGGAACAGCACCGTCGAAGAGATCCTGGGCGCCGACGGCAAGGTCAGCGGCGTACGGGTCCGCAACGTGCACACCGGCGAGACCAAGGTGTTGGACGTGACCGGCGTCTTCGTGGCCATCGGCCACGACCCCCGCAGTGAGCTCTTCCGCGACCAGGTCGAGATGGACGACGAGGGGTACGTCAAGGTCCAGGCCCCCAGCACCCGGACGAGCGTGCCCGGTGTCTTCGCCGCCGGCGACGTGGTCGACCACACCTACCGTCAGGCGATCACCGCGGCCGGCACCGGTTGTGCCGCCGCGCTCGACGCCGAGCGGTTCATCGCGACGCTCAGCTGAAACAACGAACACATCCCGGAGGAGGGGCATAGTGGGAAATACCAAGGCGGTCACGGACGCGAGTTTCGTCGCTGACGTGCTGCAGGCCGACAAGCCGGTTCTGGTGGACTTCTGGGCCGAGTGGTGTGGGCCGTGCCGCAAGGTGTCGCCGCTGCTCGAGGAGATCGCGGGCGAGATGGGTGACCAGGTCACCATCGTCAAGCTCAACATCGACGAGAACCCGGAGACCGCCCGGGCCTACCGGGTGATGTCGGTGCCGACGCTCACCGTGTTCAAGAACGGCCAGCCGGTGCAGTCGATCGCTGGCGCCAAGCCGAAGGGCGAGCTGGTCCGGCTCATCGAATCGGCCCTCTGACCAGCAGGAACGTCACCGAACCCCGTACCCGGTCGCCGGGTGCGGGGTTCGCTGTCTTCCGGGCCCACGCCGTCGGGAGTTTTTCCAGGCCGAGCCACCTCGCCGCCCCGGAACGCATAGCCTCAAGCCTGGGCCGCCCGGCCAGCCAGCATCGTGCAGAGGGGGTCGTGCGTGCGTCCGATCCGATCCGGTGACCGGGGACCCGCGGTCACGGAGATCCGTACCATCCTCACCGGCCTCGACCTGCTCACCTCCACCGCCGACCCAGCCGTCGACGAGTTCGATCTCGACACCGAACGTGCGGTCCGCGCGTTCCAGCAGTCCCGCGGGCTCAGCGTGGACGGCCGGGTCGGGTCGGAGACCTGGTGCGCCCTGGACGCCGCCCGCTGGCGGCTCGGCGCCCGCACCCTCTACCACGCGGTCCCCGAGCCGCTCACCGGCGAGGACGTCCGGTCGCTCCAGGAGCGACTGCTGGAGATGGGGTACGACGTGGGCCGGGCGGACGCCATCTACGGCATCCGGACCTCACGGGCGGTCGCCCAGTTCCAGCGCGAGGTCGGGCTCACCCCGGACGGCTCGTGCGGGCCGCACACCATGAACGCCCTGCGCCGGATCGGCCGCAAAGTCGTCGGTGGCCGCCCGCAGTGGCTGCGCGAGTCCGACGCGATCCGGCAGTCCGGGCCGGCGCTGGTCGGCAAGACGGTCGTCATCGACCCCGGCCACGGCGGCACCGACCCGGGCATGGTCGTACCGGACGGGCCGCTGCGCTGGACGGAGGCCGACCTGGTGCACGACCTGGCCAGCCGGCTGGAGGGGCGGCTCGCCGCGTCCGGGGTGCGGGTGCAGCTCACCCGGGGTCCGGCGCCCGACAGCTGCCTGCCGGACACCGACCGCGCGCTGCTGGCCAACTCGCTCGGCGCCGACGTGTTCATCTCACTGCATCTGGACGGGCACGCCAACCCGGACGCCGAGGGCGTGGCGACCTACCACTACGGCACCAACAACGGCGTGACCTCAGCGACCGGCGAGCGGCTGGCCGGTCTGGTGCAACGGGAGATCGTCGCGCGGACCGGGCTACGGGACTGCCGTACCCACGCCAAGACGTGGGACCTGCTGCGGCTGACCCGGATGCCGGCGGTACGGGTCGAGGTCGGCTACCTCACCTCGCCGGCGGACCGCGCCCGCCTGATCGATCCCCGATTCCGGGACCGGGTGGTGGAGGCGATCGTGGCTGCGGTGCAACGGATGTACTTCCCGATCGAGCTGGACGTGCCGACCGGCTCGATCGACGTGAGCGAGCTGCGGGCGGTGGTGACCGCCGGCACCGTGGTCGACTGAGACCGGTCGACCGCGGTGGTGACCGCCGGCACCGTGGTCGACTGAGACCGGTCGACACGGCGCTGCCGGCGGGCTCGGTCAGCCGCCCGTGGAGCGGGTTGCCGGGGCGGGGCGGACCGGACGGAGCAGGGTGTCCGGGCTCATCGAGCCGAGCAGCTTCTCCAGCGCGTACTCGACGTCGGACTTCCAGCTCAGCGCGGTGCGCAGCTCGAGCCGCAGCCGGGGAAACCGCGGATGCGGACGTACGGTTTTGAAGCCGACGGAAAGGAAGAAATCAGCCGGCGCCACGCAGCCGCCGGCCGGGTCGTCCGCATCGCCGAACTTGGCGTCGCCGAACGCTTCGATCGCCTTGATCCCCCGCTTGGTCAGGTCCCGGGCGACGCCCTGCACCAGCATCCGACCCAACCCGCCGCCAGCGAACGCGGCAACCATGTTGGCGGTCATCAACAGCGCCGCGTCGGCGGAGACCGGGGAGGTGGGGAAGGCCATCGAGCGGGGCACGTAGGCGGGCGGGGCGTACATCACGAAGCCCGCCGGCATCCCGTCGACGTACGCGAGCTTGCCGCAGGAGCCCCACTCCAGCAGCGTCTGGGAGACCCACGCCTCCTTCTCCAGGCCCGGATCTCCGGCAGCGCAGGCCCGGTCGGCGGAGACCGGATCCAGCTCCCAGTAGACGCACTGCCGGCACGGGCGAGGAAGGTCTTCCAACGTGTCGAGGGTCAGGCTGACCAGACGTCGCGACATATGGCGCATCCCCACAATAGGCTCGGTGGTAGACCGGCATGGAACGACAGCGCCGCCTTCCTGCCCCCCGACGAGCGATCGTACGCCGCCGATCGACGGTACGGGAGGGGACGCGCAGATGCCCACCGCACCGGGGGACAGCGGGGATGGTCCGGGATGTGGGCGGTCCGTCTCCGCAGGCCGGCAGCCTGGCTTCGGCGGGCTAGGATCGACAATCGGTGTCCCCGCCGCCATGGTCGCCAGCGTCCGGGGTACCCGGGGCGGGAGCCACCCGAGCAGCGATCGAGGTGAGGTCATGACCGGCACGACACTCGACGACTACACCGACCGGTACGCCCGGCGGGTACGCGGGATGACCGCCTCCGAGATCCGAGCACTCTTCGCGGTGGCCAGCCGGCCGGAGGTCGTCTCGCTCGCCGGTGGGGCGCCGTACATCGCCGCCCTGCCCCTCGACGCGGTCGGCGAGATGCTCGGCCGGCTCGGCTCCGAGCACGGCGTGACCACCCTCCAGTACGGCATCGGTCAGGGCACCCTCGAGCTGCGCGAGCGGATCTGCGAGGTGATGTCGCTCTCCGGGATCGACGCCGGATGCGGCGCCTCACCCGAGGACGTGGTGGTCACCGTGGGCGGGCAGCAGGCGCTGGACCTGGTGGCCCGGCTCTTCCTCGACCCGGGTGACGTGGTGCTCGCCGAAGGGCCGACGTACGTCGGCGCGCTCGGGGTTTTCCAGGCCGCGCAGGCGCAGGTGGTACACGTCCCGATGGACGCCGACGGGCTGATCCCGGAGGCGCTGGAGACGGCCATCGCCGACCTGGCCCGGGCGGGCCGGCGGGTGAAGTTCCTCTACACCATCCCCACCTACCAGAACCCGACCGGCGTGACGCTCAGCGAGGAGCGCCGGGAACGCGTCCTCGACATCTGCGAGCGCGCCGGCCTGCTGGTGGTCGAGGACGACCCGTACGGCCAACTGGGGTTCGAAGGCGAGGCGCCGGCGCCGTTGCGCGCCCGCCGCCGGGACGGGGTCTTCTACCTCAGCACCTTCTCCAAGACCTTCGCTCCCGGGCTGCGGGTCGGCTGGATCCTGGCGCCGCACGCGGTCCGCGACAAGCTGGTCATCGCCAGCGAGGCGCAGATCCTCTGCCCCAGCGGCTACGCCCAGGCCGCGGTTGCCACGTACCTGAGCACCATGCCGTGGCGGCAGCAGCTCAAGGTCTACCGCGAGGTGTACCGCGAACGCCGGGACGCCATGCTCGACGCGCTGGCCGACCTGATGCCGGAGGGCACCAGCTGGACCACGCCGGCCGGCGGCCTCTTCGTCTGGGCCACCCTGCCCGACGGTCTCGACTCGAAGGCCATGATGCCGCGCGCCGTCGCCGCCCGGGTCGCCTACGTGCCCGGCACCGGCTTCTACGCCGATGGCACCGGCACCGGCACCATGCGGCTGAACTTCAGCTTCCCGCCGCCCGAGCGGATCCGTGAGGGCGTCCGCCGGCTGGCCGGCGTGATGGAGCAGGAGATCGCGATGCGCCGGGTCTTCGGGTCGCCCGGCGGCGCCGCCGGGCGACGTGGCAGGGCCGGTTCCGACGTGCCAGGACCCGACTTGGCATGATGCCGGCATGGGTACGACCGCTGCCGAGCGCTTCCTCGTGACCGATTCCCCCGTCGCGTCCGACCTGCACGTGCTGGTACTCGCCGGCGGGCTCTCCTACGAGCGGGACGTGTCGCTGCGTTCCGGTCGGCGGGTGCTCGACGCGCTGCGCGCCGTCGGGGTGGAGGCCGAGCTGCGGGACGCCGACGTGGCGCTGCTGCCGGCGCTGGCCGCCGACCCGCCGGACGCGGTGGTGATCGCACTGCACGGCGCCACCGGCGAGGACGGTTCGCTGCGCGGCGTGCTGGACCTGTGCGGCATCCCGTACGTCGGCTGCGACGCCCGAGCCTCCCGGCTCGCCTGGGACAAGCCCTCGGCCAAGGCCGTGCTCCGCGAGGCCGGCATCCCCACTCCGGACTGGGTGGCCCTGCCGCACGACCGCTTCTCCGAGCTGGGTGCGGTGGCCGTCCTGGACCGGATCGCCGACCGGCTGGGCCTGCCCCTGATGGTCAAGCCGGCGCAGGGCGGCTCAGGGTTGGGCGCCGGAGTCGTCCGGGACGCCGCGTCGCTGCCGGCCGCGATGGTCGGGTGCTTCGCGTACGACTCCACGGCCCTGGTGGAGCGCTACGTGCCCGGCATGGACGTGGCGGTCTCCGTGGTCGACCTCGGTGACGGGCCCCAGGCGCTGCCGCCGGTGGAGATCGTGCCCCGTAACGGGGTGTACGACTACGCCGCCCGTTACACCGCCGGGCGGACCACGTGGCACGCCCCGGCCCGGCTGGACCCGGAGGTGGCCGCCACAGTGGCCGACGTGGCCCTCGCCGCGCACACCGCGCTCGGCCTGCGGGACCTCTCCCGGGTCGACGTGATCGTGGACGCTGCCGGTCAGCCGCACGTGCTGGAGGTCAACGTCTCGCCCGGCATGACGGAGACGTCGCTGCTCCCGCTCGCCGTACAGGCAGCCGGCCTGGACTTCGGTCGACTTCTCGGCTCCCTCGTCACCCGGGCCGCCACTCGCCGCACCACCACCTGATCTCGGCGACGCCGCACCCAACTGCCCCGCTGCGACACCGACTGACCTGGTCATGAGGTTGGCGGGCAGCACACCCCCGGCGACCGCCGCCAACCTCCTGGCCAGGCCGACGATCAGCGGGTGGTGCGCACGTCCTTTGGTGCGCTACGGCCGTCAGTGGGACGGGTATTGGCCGCCGGAGTGGCGGGCGGGGTGTCGGCTGCCGCTGCCGCTGCCGTAACGGTGCCGCTGTCGGGGGCGGTCGGGTTTGCGGTGTCGTCCGCCGGGCCGGAGTCAGTCGAGGCCGGTTTGGCGGCGCCCTCCCCGGAGTCGAGCACCGAATCCTCGGCCGGCATGGCAGCCGGGGCGGTGGCCGCAGGTACCGGGACGCTGCTGGCGGTTGGCGCGGCTGCGGGACCGGTCTCAGCGTCCGTGCCGCCGTCTGCAGGATCAGTGTGCGGGATGGATTCGGGCACCGGCTCGGGGATCTCCTCTGCCGCCTCGATGACCGAAACGGCCTCCGCCTCGGCTGCGGCGGCGTCCGCAGCGGCCGACTGCGCCAGCAGGCTTGACGGCGCCTGCCACTGGATGCGGGGCGGCTCAGCGAGCGGCCGCCCACCGAACTCAGCGAGCCAGGCGGCGACGAGCGCCAGATTTTCCCGCCACTGCGCCTCGGAGATCGGCGGCAGGATCGAGTCCCACAGAGACAGGAACGTGCCCCGCAGCTGAAGTCGGCCGTACGGCCGGGCGAGGAACCACATGTGCAGGTGGGCTGAGCCATCGCCCCACCTGTTGACGTGCACCCGCGCCACGCCGTCCAGGGAACGGATGGCCCGCTCCAGACGTACGGTCATCACGCCCAGCTCGGCGGCGAGCAGGTTCGGCAGGTCACCCAGATCGAGGTGGGTCCGGGATTCCAGGATGAGCACCATGGGCAGGCCGGTGGGACGGTCCATGGCACGTACGCGCCACCGCTCTCCCACCCAGATGTAGGCGTCGTCGGGCGCGTTGCAGGCGGTGCATTCCCGGAGGCCCTCGCCCTTGCGTGGCGGTTCGACCGGGACCGGATCGTCGAGCTGCTTCACGCGGAGGTCACCCTCGAAGGGGAACGAGGGCCACTGGGTGAAGTCCGGGACTGAGGGAGGGGTGTCGTGCACGACGCTGACCCTAACCGAGTCTGGCACCGCTGTCCCCACCTGTTTGATCGGTCTGGGCCACCCGGATCAGTGTTCATCGTCGATCGACGTACGGGGCACGGCCGCCACGATCCGGCGATATCCACAGGCTGCCGAGATCCTCAACACAGGCCGTCATCCACAGGCTGGCACCCGCTTTCACGCGGTGTTTCACGTGAAACGGGGTGTGCCTGTGGACAACCGGTGTGGATAACTTTTCGGCCCGTCAGTCGTTGCCCGAAAACCGCTCGGAGGTGCTGGCGAGTGACTTCGCCGACGTCGGCGTCGGGTCGCATGCCCGAGAGTCGATGGCGAGTTGGAACCGCGCGGCAGCAGACCTGGCCGACGACGTTGGCGGGGTGCCGGAGAAGGATTGGCCTACGGCGACCTGGGATGTGCCGGGGCCGCTGGCGCCCGGCTGTGGGGACGCGCTCAGCGCCGGGGCGGCTCTGGCCCAGGTCGTGATGAGCTTGCTCCGGTGTCCGCTCGCCAACAGGGAACGGGTTCGCCGGTGACGCTCGCGCTTGTTCGGGTCTGCACCGCCCTGCTCCCGTTCCCCGGTCGGCACATGCCACAATTTCGGGGATGTTGTGGCATCGCGAGAGGTGGAGGCCACAACATCCCCGAAGTTGCGCGGATCTTGGCCTGGCGCGGCGGACGTGGGGCGAACGAGCGGGCGCGAAAGGACAACGGGGGTGCCGTTGCCGGGCGAGTCTTGCGACCTCGAACGGTCGCGGTCCTCGGTCGCGGTCCTCGGGCCGTCGCGGGCATCGGACCTGTCACGGGCCTCGGGCTGTCGCGGGCCTCGGGCGTCGCGGGCCTCGGACCTGTCACGGGCCTCGGACCGTCACAGGCCTCGGGCCGTCACGAGCCTCGGACCTGTCACGGGCCTCTGGTCGTCTCGCACCTCGACTTGCCTGATCGATGGGCGCTGCCCTTCCCGAACGCCACGGCCTCGGACGGACACGCGGGCTTGGGCTCAGGCGGCGCCCATGCGGACGACGCGGAGGTACCGGGCGGGGCGGAAGGTTCGAAGAGGCGCGAGCGGGCGGGCGGCGCGAACCGGCAAGCCATCGGCGCGACCCAACGGAGAATGGGCGGGCGCTGAGCGCTCGGCGTGACGCGTGGAGATCGGGCAGCAGCCTGCTGCGAGGTCCGTATCGACGCGCGCTGGCGGGACGTGTCGGTGTGACCCACAGGCGCAGCGGAGCTCAGCCGGCGGGGTACCGACGCGCCGAGTCAGAGGCGCGGAACTGGTCGCAGAGATGGAGTCCTAGAGACCGAGCGGCGCGTGGGCGAGTCGCGGAGACAAGCGACGCATGGGCGGCAAGGCGGCCGACGGGCCCGCCGGTTCCAGCACGGCCCACTGAATGGCCGCACGTGGGCACGAGGCGCGCAGGGCCGGCGCGCGAAGGGCCGGCGCGCGAAGCACGCGGGTGAGGCAAGCGGGTGAGGCAAGCTGGCCCGGCGCTGGGGCACGTCGGGGCCGACCGCGAAGGAGGTGACAGAACCGCGGCGACTACAGCAGATGACAGGTCGACAGCCACAGCGACGATCAGGCTCGCTGGGCGGTTCGGCCCACCAAGACCACCAGGCTCGGCGTCCAAGGCGGCAGCGGCCCACTGAGCGGCGCGCAAGGCACCTTCCGCCGCCTTCCACGACGACCCCAGACGCAGTCGACGGTTTCACGTGAAACGGAGGCTCGGGACGCCCCGATGCCGACCACGGAGACGGCGGGCCGCCGACGGCCGCGACGGCGTAGCGGCGGAGGTTGGCAGCACGTCGAAGTCGCCCGACGAGACCGCACCCGTTTCACGTGAAACCAACGGGCCCGGATGCAGAACGGCCGCGCATCCCGAGGGAAAGCGCGGCCGCAGAAGGAGGGGCGATCAGTCCCCGGCCTCTTCCTGTTCCACTCCGATGATCCCGACGATCCGCTCCAGGTCGTCCACCGTCGCGAACTCGATCGTGATCTTGCCCTTGCTCCGGCCGATGTCCACCTTCACCCGGGTGTCGAACCGGTCCGACAGCCGATCGGCGAGGTCGGTCAGGGCGGGCGCGTGCGGCTTCTGGCGCCGCTTCGCGGCCTGGCCCTTCGCCGGTCCGTCGTTCAGCGCCAGGGCCACGATTTCCTCGGTCGCCCGGACCGAAAGGCCCTCGGCCACGATCCGCAGCGCCAACTGCTCCTGTGCCTCCGCCTCGTCGAGGCTCAGCAGGGCGCGGGCGTGGCCCGCGGACAGGATCCCGGCGGCCACCCGGCGCTGCACCTGCGCCGGCAGGTTCAGCAGCCGAATGGTGTTGGAGATCTGCGGTCGGCTCCGACCGATCCGGCGGGCCAACTCCTCGTGGGTGGCGCCGAACTCCTCCAGCAGCTGCTGGTACGCGGCGGCCTCTTCCAACGGGTTCAGGTTGGCCCGGTGGATGTTCTCCAGCAGGGCGTCGCGGAGCATGGCGTCATCCCGGGTGTCCCGGACGATCGCCGGGATGTTCTCCCGCCCCACGGCCTGAGCGGCTCGCCACCGCCGCTCGCCCATCACCAGCTCGTACTTCTCGTCGTCGAGCTGCCGGACGACGATGGGCTGGAGGAAGCCGACCTCCTGGATCGAGATCTTCAGCTCCTCCAGCGCGTCCTCGTCGAAGACCTGGCGGGGCTGCTTCGGGTTCGGCACGATCGCGTCGACCGGGATCTCGGCGAACCGGGCTCCCGGCACCGGGCTGAGCGTCGACTCCGGCTGCGCCACGGTGCCGGTGGGCGTCGCCACCGGTACGTCAGCGACCGTTACATCGTCCACATGCCCGTTCTCTGGATCGGCCGTCACGGTGCCGGCAGCACCCGGCGGCGGCCCGGTCGGGATGAGCGCCCCAAGGCCTCGACCCAGACCGCCCCGAGGACGGTTCTTCATGCCACGCCTCCCAGCGATTCGTCCGCACTACGCATTCCGGCCCACCGGCTCCTTGACGCCCCGCTCGGCGATCTCCTGGGCGGCCTCGAAGTAACTCGTGGCGCCCCGCGAACCGGGATCGTAGGTCATCACCGACTGGCCGTAGCTGGGTGCCTCGGACACCCGGACGTTACGGGGGATGACCGCCTGGAGAACCTTGTCGCCGAAGTGGTTCCGGACGTCCTGCTCGACCGCGTCCGCGAGGCGGGTACGGCGGTCGTACATGGTCAGCAGGATGGTGGAGACATCGAGCTTGGGGTTGAGGTGTTGCCGCACCAGGTTGATGTTGTTGATCAGCTGGTTGAGCCCCTCCAGCGCGTAGTACTCGCACTGGATCGGGATCAGCACCTCCTGCGCGGCGACCAGGGCGTTGACCGTGAGCAGGCCGAGTGAGGGCGGGCAGTCGATGAAGACGTAGTCGAACTGCCCCGGGTAGGCGGCGATGGCCCGGTCGAGGCGCGACTCCCGCGCCACCACCGACACCAGTTCGATCTCCGCGCCGGCCAGGTCGATCGTCGCGGGTACGCACCAGAGGTTGGGGATGCCCTCGACCGCCTGCGCCACCTCGGACAGCGGCATGCTGTTGATCAGGCAGTCGTAGACGTCCGGGATGCCGGTGTGGTGCGGGACGTTGAGCCCAGTCGACGCGTTCCCCTGTGGGTCGAGGTCCACCACGAGCACCCGGTTGCCGTGCAGGGCGAGCGCCACCGCAAGGTTGACGGTGGTCGTGGTCTTGCCCACGCCGCCCTTCTGGTTAGCGACGCACATGACCCGGGTCCGGTCCGGCCGAGGCATGGTCACCTCGCCACTGGGATTCAGGATCTGCACGGCGCGCATCGCCTCCATAGCCAACGGTGGGTCATCCTCTTCGCGCGTCGGGGTTTCACGTGAAACGTACGTGGGGTCGGCCGCCACTGCGGCCAGCGAGTCGGCCGACGCGATCGGCACGTCGTCGACCACTGGCGTGGCGTCCCGGGCTCCCGCCGCAGTGGGTTGTTGCGGAACGGCCGGTTCGAAGCGGACCGCCGCGGCCGTGTTCCGCCGACCCGAGGTCGACCGCACCTCTGCGGCGTTGGCCGGACGGGCCGACCCGTCCGGTGCCCGACGAACAGCGGTCGGATCCGGGGTTTCCGGTCCGGCCGCCTGCCCAGCGGGGTCGTCGCGCAACACCAGCGGATCGCCGTCCGCCGGCCGAGGCGACGACCCGGGCGCGCCGGGCGACCAGCTCGGGTAGTCGGTTTCACGTGAAACAGGGTCGCTGGTTGACCCGGTCACGCGTGGATCGTCGTACCTGCCGTCGTCATGCACCTGTCATCCCTGCCCGCTTCGGATGGTCGGTCCGCGCCCCGGTCAACTTGGCCGCACCCGCGCTCGCACTCCGGAGCGTACGACCCCTCGGGAGCGGTCGGAGACCTTCGACGCCGCCGCCCGCTCCACACTATCGACGCGCGGTCAGCCTACGGCGGACGGGCGCGGCCGGTCCACGTCGGGTTCTCATCCCCTCGTCCATCCGTACCGGTACAACGAGGAAACCCACCGGCCGGACGCCCGATGGCGCGAAGCGTCAGCGGCGGCGGGGGCGTCCGGCCCGGGATCGCTTGTTGGTGGCCGGACGGGGACCGATCATCCGTTCACGGACGATCTCCACCACGGTGGTGGGTGGGTCGATCACCCCGACGCCGCAGAGATGCAGGGCCGGTTCCCCACCGCCGAGCCGTGCCACGACGTCGGCGTGCTCCTCGATCTCCGTTGCGGCGGATGACCCCTTGAGCGCCAGCAGCCGTCCGCCGCGCACCGCCAGTGGCAGGCTCCACGCCGCCAGCCGGTCCAGTGGCGCGACGGCGCGGGAGGTCACCACGTCCCCGCTGATCGGCTCCCGGCCGCTCGATCCGGTGGCCGCCTCGTCGGCCCGACCCCGGAACACCCGCACCGTCCGGGTCAGGCCGAGTCGCTCGACAACCTCGATCAGGAACGACGTCCGCCGGGCGAGCGGCTCGATCAGGGTGACCGTCAGGTCGGGGCGCGCGATGGCCAGGACCAGACCGGGTAGACCCGCACCGGAGCCGACGTCGAGCACGGTCGCATCGGTCGGGATCCGCTCGGCGACCGCGGCGCAGTTGAGCAGATGCCGGTCCCAGATCCGGGGCGCCTCCCGGGGGCCGATCAGCCCCCGGAGCACCCCGTCGGTGGCCAGCAGCTCGGCGTACGCGGCGGCCACGTCGAGTCGATCGCCGAAGAGGGTCACGGCGGCCGAAGCCAGGTCGGGCGGCAGCGCCGCGTCGGCCGGCGACGGGGTGCCGCCGCCCGAGCCGTCCCGCGCCGGGTCGGTGTCGGTGTCCGGGGTTTCGGGCCGGACAGCGGACGACCCGGGCGGCGTGCCGCCCGGGCCGGTCACGGCGTCAGCCGTGTTGTCGTCGTGGGTCACCCGGTCAGTCCGCCGGCCGTACGACGATGCGCCGGCTCGGCTCGACGCCCTCGGACTCGCTCTCCACGCCGGACATGGCGTTGACCACGTCGTGCACGCACTTGCGCTCGAAAGCGGACATCGGCTCCAGCCGGACCGGCTCGCCGTACTCCTTGACCTTCTCGACAGCGTTCTTGGCGACCGCGGCGAGCTCCTTGCGGCGACTCGCCCGGTAGCCGCCGACGTCGAGCAGCAGGCGGCTCGGCGTCCCGGTCTGCCGGAAGACAGCAAGCCGGGTCAGCTCCTGGAGCGCCTCCAGGGTGGCCCCGCGCTGACCAACCAGGTTCTGCAGCCCGGAGCCGACCACCTCGACCACGGGGCGGCCGCCGGCGACCAGCTCGTCGATGTCGCCGTCGTAGTCGAGGATGTCGAGCAGCCCCTCCACGTAGTCGGCCGCGATCTCGCTCTGCCGGAACAGGTCGCCCTCGCCTGCCGCCTTCTTCGTACCGCCGCCGGCGGGGGCCTCGGTGTCGTCGTCGGCCTCCGGCTCGTCGGTCTCGGCGTCGTCGTCCACCGCGAGCGGCGCGGTCTCCTCCTCGTCCAGGGACTGCTCGGCGTGGGGGATGCTGGTCTCGGTCACGGTCTCATCTCCGTACTCGCTCGGCCGGACCGTCGGGTCCGCTGGTTTCCCGGGGCCGGCGGGAGGTCGCCGGTGCCCACGGGCACGTCTGTACGGGCAGTGTCGCCCGTGGCCGCGTCACGCGCGGTCGGTTCCGTCCGGCGCCGGCCATACGGCGGCTGCGCGGTGCGGAACGGGCCGCCGCCGGTTGCCCGACGACGGCCCGGACGAGTCAGCCCTGCCGCTTGGCGGGGCGGCTCTTCTTCGGGTTCACCGGCTTGGCGCCCGGCTTCGGCGCGGCCACCTTGGGCGCGGTCGCCTTGACCGGCGCCTGCGGGGCCGACTTGCCGCGCCCGAACAGGCCACCGGACTTGGCGGGCTGCACGGGGTTGCGGACGCCAGCGGGGCTGGTGGTCTTCTTGGCGGTCACCGGCGGCGGGAACTTGCGCAGTACCCACTGCTGCTGACCAAGAGTGAAGAGGTTGTTGGTGACCCAGTAGATGATCACGCCGATGGGGAAGATCGCGCCGGAGATCAGCAGCGACAGGGGGATGCCGTAGAGCATCAGCCGCTGGATCATCCGCTGCTGCGGGTCTTCGGCCCAGCCGGTCTTGAGGATCATCTGACGGCTGGTCAGGTAGGTGGTGCCGATCATGATCAGGACCAGGATGCCGGCAATGACCTTGACGGTGGTGCCGTTGGCGCCGAGACGGGCCAGCTCGTCGGCGGTGGAGCCGAACTTGCCGGCGATCGGGGCGGTGAAGAGCTTCGCCTGCGAGGCGCTCTCGAACTGGTTGACGGTCCAGCCGTAGAGGTCCTTGCTCTGCTTGGCCGGGTCGAGCCGACGCAGCACGTGGAAGAGGCCGAGGAAGACCGGGATCTGAAGGAACATCGGAAGGCAGCCCATCAACGGGTTGGCCTTCTCCTTCTTGTAGAGCTCCATCATTTCTTTCTGGAGCGTCTCTCGATCACCCTTGTGCTTCTCCTGCAGCTCCTTGACCTTGGGCTGCAACGCCTGCATCGCCCGCTGCGACTTGATCTGCTTGACGAAGACGGGGAACAGGATCACCCGGACGGTGACCACCAGGAAGACGATGGACAGGATCCAGGCGAAGTTGGTGCCGATCACTGCGCCGACCGGTACCCCAATGGCGTCCCAGGCAGAGTGCCAGGTCAGCAGGATCCACGAAATCGCGTAGTAGATCCAGTCGAGACTCAATTCGGGGCTCCAGTCACATCAGCACGGCGGCGGCCGCCCGGCTCCGGTACCGGGTCATGTCCACCAGGGTGAAAGGGGTGGCAGCGCAGCAGACGCCGCACCGCCAGCATGGCTCCCCGGAGCGCGCCGTGCCGGGCTACCGCCTCCTGGGCGTACGCACTGCACGACGGGTAGAACCGACAGCGGGCCGGCAGTGCCGGACTTATCCACCGACGGTACGCGATGATGGGCGCAATCAGCACCCTGGCACCGGTTGACGTCGGGCGCGGGGCGGTCGGATCGGCGCTCATCGGGACCGCCGCTCTCGGGGCGACCGGGCAACCGCGATGGCGGCGTCCAGGTCGGCGGTGAGTCGGGGGTACGACGCCTCGGCCGCGGCGGGTAGCGCTCGGACGACCAGGGTGCTGCCGGCGGGCAGGGCGGCCAGCCGCTCCCGCACCAGCGCTCGCAGTCGGCGCCGGACCCGGTTGCGGACCACCGCGTTGCCAACGGCCTTGGACACGACGAAGCCGGCGCGGGCCGGCACGGAGGGCTGCTCCGTACCGATATGCCGCGCCGGCTCCGGCGAGGTCGGTGTGGTCAGGTCAGCGGGCGACGGCACGGTCAGGTGGACCACGACGGCGCCTCGTCCGGCGCGTCGGCCACCACGGACCGCTGCGGCGAAGTCAGTACTGCGCCGCAGTCGCTGTGCGGCGGCCAGCACGACTGCCCACGTCCCCTGGACCGGCCCGATCGGCTCAGGCCGACAGGGTGGTGCGACCCTTGGCGCGGCGGCTCGAAAGGATGGCACGGCCGGCACGGGTGCGCATGCGCAGCCGGAAGCCGTGGGTCTTCGCGCGCCGGCGGTTGTTCGGCTGGTAGGTGCGCTTGCTCACGTCAGGCTCTCCGTTTTCGTACGCGCCCCGCGCGACGGAATCGCCGGGGTCGTGGGGTGGTCCAGGCCACCTCGACGGTGGCCCCCGATCGGTGCTGCCCGGCGGAGCGGGACCTCGGCGATGCGGGAATGCGACCGCGGACAGCAAGCACTCATCACCCTAGCAGAGGGCGAAATTGCGGCCGCTCCAGCCTACGCAGGGGTGCAATGACCGTCAAACACCCCGCACCGGTGGTCATTGGGACGCGCCCGGGACCGAAGGGGCGGTTTTCGCTGATGCCGAGAAGGACCCGGCCGCGTCGCCGGTTGATGGCGCAGGGACAACGCTGTTACCGTGCCCGATTGCGGTGAGCGTCGGATGCTCCGGTCGTCGCGCGCAGGCAAGACCGGACAAGCTAGTGAATCGTTCGGCACGGTGAACCCGCTTCAGCGCCCATTCAGGCAGGGGCAGGTCCCACCCGCGTCCGGCGGGCGGCCACTATCGGTCGGTACACAGGTTGTGGATAACCTGTGGACGACCACTGGTCAACCGTCCGGGTGGGTGATGTTCCACCCGCGCACGCGGCGGGCCCGGGACGGCCGGCTGGCAGACAGCGGCGGCCGGGAGCAGAGGCGAGGGGGTGGCACGACGGTGGCCGGTACGACCGACCTTGCCGCGGTGTGGTTAGCGGCGACCGACGAGCTCGCCGACGAGATCATCTCCGCGCAGCAGCGTGCCTACCTCCGACTGACCCGGCTGCGGGCGATCGTCGAGGACACCGCGTTGCTCTCCGTCCCGGACGCGTTCACCCGGGACGTGATCGAGTCACGGCTGCGCCCGGCGATCACCGAGGCGCTCACCCGCCGGCTCGGCCGGCCGATCCAGGTGGCGGTCACCGTGCGGGTGCCCGAGGACGCCGCGGGCCGCCCGGCCGGGACCGTCTATCGCAGCGCCCCTGAGCCGGGGCCGGTCGACATCGAGGGTCCGCCTGCCGGGCCGTTCGACGACGATCCTGCCGGACGGCCGCATCCCGAGGGGCTCATCCCCGAGCAGCAGCGCCCGGCGCGTACGTCCGAGCCGGGTCCGCCATCGGCGCCGGCCGGTCCGCCCCCCGCGTCGAGCCTCGACGGGCACCGGTCGGGGCTGATCCCGGCCAGCCGGGACGGGCAGGAGGCGCTGTTCAGCGCCGCGTTCGTGGAGCCGCAGCGGTCGCCCAGGTCGGGCCCGGACCGGCGCGGCTACGACGAGCAGGCCGCCCGCCTGGACTCGCCCGGCCCGGACACGCGGCCCTACGAGCCCCGCTACCGGGAAGACGCGGCGTCGCTGCGAGACCAGCACGTGATCCGTTCGCTGCCCCGGGACAGCGGAACGGACAGTGGCCCGGGCCGCAGTGGGGTGGATCACCGAGCGGGTGGCCGCGACGATCGCCGGCTGCCCGGCACCGACACCGGCGGCAACCGGCTCAATCCGAAGTACATGTTCGAGACGTTCGTCATCGGTTCGTCCAACCGGTTCGCCCACGCGGCGAGCGTGGCGGTGGCCGAGTCGCCGGCGAAGGCGTACAACCCGCTGTTCATCTACGGCAGCTCCGGGCTGGGTAAGACGCACTTGCTGCACGCCATCGGGCACTACGCCACGACGCTCGGCAACGCGCGGTCGGTGCGGTACGTCTCGACCGAGGAGTTCACCAACGACTTCATCAACTCGCTCCGGGACGACAAGACCAGCGCGTTCCAGCGGCGCTACCGCGACGTCGACATCCTGCTGATCGACGACATCCAGTTCCTGGAGAACCGCGAGCGCACGCAGGAGGAGTTCTTCCACACCTTCAACACCCTGCACAACGCCAACAAGCAGATCGTGATCACCTCGGACCGGTCGCCCAAGCAGTTGGCGACGCTGGAGGACCGGCTGCGGACGAGGTTCGAGTGGGGTCTGCTCGCCGACATCCAGCCTCCGGATCTGGAGACCCGGATCGCGATCCTGCAGAAGAAGGCGGCGCAGGAGCGGCTCTACGCCCCACCGGACGTGCTGGAGTTCATCGCCTCCCGGGTGTCGAACTCGATCCGGGAACTGGAGGGCGCGCTGATCCGGGTGACCGCGTTCGCCAGCCTGACCCGGTCGACCGTCGAGCTGTCCCTGGCCGAGGAGGTGCTGCGGGACTTCATCCCGGACGGCGCCGGCCCGGAGATCACAGCGGACCAGATCATGGTCTCCACGGCCGACTACTTCGGGGTGAGCCTGGAGGACCTGCGCGGTCAGTCCCGCTCCCGGGTACTGGTCAACGCCCGCCAGGTGGCCATGTACCTGTGTCGCGAGCTGACCGAGCTGTCGCTGCCCCGGATCGGGCAGGCGTTCGGGGGCCGGGACCACACCACGGTGATGCACGCCGACCGCAAGATCCGCCAGCAGATGGCCGAACGGCGCTCGCTCTACAACCAGATCGCCGAGCTGACCAACCGGATCAAACAGAACACCTGAGGGGTACGCCAGCCGACACGACGGCGCGCGCCCCGGGACACGCCCGGCCGGATCTCCGGCCGGGCGTTCTTTTTTGTCTCCGGCGGTGCTCTGGCTTGACCCTCGACATGGTCTAGACCACAGGATCGACGCCGTGTCCGCCTTGATACTCACTCGTTGTCCACAGCTCGTTGTCCACCGTCGGTGGATAACTACGGTCCGTCCTCCGCCGGTTACCCACAGGCTGTGGAGAAACCCTGTGTACGACGTTGTGGATGGCTGGGGACAACGCCGACGTTATCCACCGGCAGCCGTCGCCCTGTGCACGACCTGTTGAAGGTTCTGGGGATGACGGCAATGGTGATCTTCTTGGTGGTCCACAGGCATGGGGAGAAAGTCGGTGGATTACCGGTGGACAACCGGTGGACAACGGTGGACAACCAGGCGCCGCAGCCGGCCTGTGGACGCAGAGGGCGGTTGTACCCCCGGTTCTCCACAGCTAAATCACCGGTGGATAACCCACCTGAGCTGCGCAGACCCGAGTTCTCCACAGTTTGCACAGGTGCGATGAAGACGATGAGTTATCTCTTCTAAGAGAACAAAAACCAATCATCACCGTTGGGCTTTCTGTGGATCGGGCCGAGCGCTGCCGGATCAGCCGGTCAGCACCGACACCAACCACGGGGTCGGGCGCACAGCCGATGCCCCCGCGCCCTAAGGTGCGATGGGTACCCGCACGGTTGGGCGGGACGGTAAGCAGCGGTCGGCATGAGAGAGTTGTCGCTGACGTCGACGCGGAGGCATTGATGAAGTTCCGAGTAGAGCGCGACGCGCTCGCTGAGGCCGTGGCCTGGACCGCGAAGAGCCTGCCCAACCGGCCATCCGTACCGGTGCTCGCAGGGGTGATGCTCCGCGTCACCGACGGCAACCTGCGGGTCTCCGGGTTCGACTACGAGGTCTCCAGCCAGGTCACCGTCGAGGTGCAGGGTGACGCCGACGGCGCCGCGCTCGTCTCCGGCCGCCTGCTCGCCGAGATCACCAAGGCGCTGCCGGCCAAGCCGGTGGACATCGCCGCGGTCGGCGCCCACCTCGAGCTGGTCTGCGGCAGCGCCCGGTTCACCCTGCCCACCATGCCGGTGGAGGACTATCCCGCGCTGCCCGAGATGCCGCAGAGCGCCGGCACGGTCGACGCCGCGGCGTTCGCCACCGCGGTCGCCCAGGTGGCCATCGCCGCCGGCCGCGACGAGACGCTGCCGATGATGACCGGCGTCCGCGTCGAGCTCGCCGGCAGCACCCTGTCGATGCTCGCCACCGACCGCTATCGACTGGCACTGCGTGAGATCCAGTGGCGGCCGGACGACCCCGAGGTGAGCATCAACGCCCTGGTGCCGGCCCGCACCCTGAACGACACCGCCAAGGCGCTCGGCCCGCTGGGCGGCGAGGTCACCCTCGCCCTCGCCCAGGGCGCCGCGGGCGAGGGCATGGTCGGCCTCGCTGGCGGCACCCGGCGCACCACCAGCCGGCTGCTCGACGGTGCCAACTACCCGCCGGTGCGCTCGCTCTTCCCAGCCACCCACAACGCCGACGCCCGGGTGTCGGTCAGCACCCTCATCGAGGTGGTCAAGCGGGTCGCGCTGGTCGCCGAGCGGACCACCCCGGTGCTGCTCAGCTTCAGCGCCGACGGCCTGGTGGTGGAGGCCGGCGGTTCCGAGGAGGCGCGGGCCAGCGAGGCGATGGAGGCCACCTTCACCGGTGACGCGCTGACCATCGGGTTCAACCCGCAGTACCTCATCGACGGCCTGGCGAACCTGGGCTCGCAGACGGCCGTGCTGTCGTTCGTCGACGCCTTCAAGCCCGCGGTGATTTCGCCCGCCGGTGAGGATGGCGAGGTCATCCCCGGGTACCGGTACCTCATCATGCCGATCCGCGTGTCCCGCTGATCGCGCCCAGCGATACCCAGATCCACGGAGGTAGGAACACATGCAGCTCGGCCTGGTAGGACTCGGCCGGATGGGCGGCAACATGCGCGAGCGGTTGCGGGCGGCCGGCCACGAGGTGGTCGGCTTCGACCACAACGCGCAGCTGAGCGACGCGCCGACCCTCGCGGACCTGGCGGAGAAGCTCGAGTCGCCGCGTGCGGTGTGGGTCATGGTTCCCGCCGGCGTCACCGACGCCACCATCGATGAGCTCGCCGGGGTGCTCGGCGAGGGCGACATCATCATCGACGGCGGCAACTCGCGGTTCAGCGACGACGCCCCGCGGGCCGAGCGGCTCGCCGAGCGCGGCATCGGCTACCTGGACGTGGGCGTCTCCGGCGGCGTCTGGGGCCGGCAGAACGGCTACGCGCTGATGGTCGGCGGGGCCGAGGAGCACGTCGAGCGGCTGATGCCGATCTTCAACTCCCTCAAGCCGGAGGGCGAGTTTGGCTTCGTGCACGCCGGGCCGGTCGGTGCCGGGCACTACTCCAAGATGGTGCACAACGGCATCGAGTACGGCCTGATGCACGCCTATGCCGAGGGCTACGAGCTGATGGCCGCCTCCGAGCTGGTGACCAACGTGCCGGGCGTGTTCAAGTCCTGGCGGGAGGGCACCGTGGTGCGCTCCTGGCTGCTCGACCTGCTGGACCGGGCGCTCGACGAGGACCCGGAGCTGGCCGAGCTGAGCGGCTACACCGAGGACACCGGCGAGGGCCGGTGGACGGTCGACGAGGCGGTCCGGCTGGCTGTGCCGCTGAACGTCATCACCGCCTCGCTGTTCGCCCGCTTCGCCTCGCGGCAGGACGACTCGCCCGCCATGAAGGCCGTCGCCGCGCTGCGCCAGCAGTTCGGCGGCCACGCCGTCCACAAGCGCTGAGCGGTATCCACACCCTGTGTACGTCCACCGGCTGGAACTGGTCGACTTCCGCTCGTACGAGCGGGTCGCCGTCGACCTCCAGCCGGGGGCGAACGTCCTGATCGGCGCCAACGGCGTCGGCAAGACCAACCTCGTCGAGGCGCTGGGATACGTGGCGACCCTGGACTCGCACCGGGTCGCCACGGACGCGCCACTGGTCCGGATGGGTGCCAGCTCGGCGGTGATCCGCTGCGCGGTGGTGCACGACGGCCGGGAGCTCCTGGTCGAGCTGGAGATCGTGCCCGGCAAGGCCAACCGGGCCCGGCTGGGCCGCTCGCCGGCTCGGCGGGCCCGCGACGTGCTCGGCGCCCTGCGACTGGTGCTCTTCGCTCCGGAGGACCTGGAGCTGGTCCGGGGCGACCCGGCTGAGCGTCGCCGCTACCTGGACGACCTGCTGGTCAACCGGCAGCCCCGGTACGCCGGCGTGCGGGCCGACTACGAGCGGGTGGTCAAGCAGCGCAACGCCCTGCTGCGTACCGCGTACCTGGCTCGTAAGACCGGCGGGTCCCGGGGTGGTGACCTCGGCACCCTCGCGGTCTGGGACACCCACCTGGCCCAGCACGGCGCGGAGCTGTTGGCCGGTCGGCTGGAACTGGTCGCCGCGCTGACCCCGCACGTTGCCAAGGCGTACGACGCGGTGGCCGCCGGTCGGGGCGCGGCCGCCATCGCCTACCGGCCCTCGATCGAGCTGGCCGAGCCGACCACCGATCGGGCCGCGCTGGCCGAGGCGTTGACCGCGGCCCTCGCCGGGTCCCGCTCGGCCGAGATCGAACGGGGCACCACCCTGGTCGGCCCGCACCGCGACGAGTTGGCGCTGACCCTCGGCCCGCTGCCCGCCAAGGGGTACGCCAGCCACGGCGAGTCCTGGTCGTTCGCGCTCGCGCTGCGACTGGCCGGGTACGACCTGCTGCGCGCCGACGGTATCGAGCCGGTGCTGGTGCTCGACGACGTCTTCGCCGAGCTGGACACCGGCCGCCGGGAGCGGCTGGCGGAGCTGGTCGGCGGGGCGAGCCAGCTGCTGGTCACCTGCGCCGTGGACGATGATGTGCCGGCCGCCCTGCGCGGCACCCGCTACCAGGTCAGCGAGGGGACGGTACGCCGTGTCGGATGAGCCGGGCACCAACCGAGGCGACGCCGGCCGGGGTGACCGGCGGGCCAGCCCGGGCGACGCGGCTGCCGCGCGTACCCCTGGATCGAAGGCGGCCGGGGGCGGCACGGACGGTGGGCAGGCGGACGCCGCCAGCGGGCCGGAGCTGGCCCGGGCGGTGCTCGACGCGGCGCTGTCCCGACGGCAGGCGGCGGCCCGCGCGCGGCGTACCCCTGGCGGTGGCGGGAGCGGCGACGGCGACTCGGGGCGGCGGCTGCGCGGCTACTCCGGCCCGGGCCCCGACCCGCGCGACCCGCAGCCTCTCAGCGCGGTGTTGAACCGGCTCGTGAAGGCGCGTGGCTGGCAGCAGCCGGCGGCCGAGGCCACGGTGTTCGGCGCCTGGGAGCGGGTGGTCGGTGCGGAGGTCGCCCAGCACAGCCGGCCGGTCAAGCTGGAGAACGGCGAGCTGACCGTGGAGGCCCGCTCGACCGCCTGGGCGACCCAGCTGCGGCTGCTGGCCGGCTCGCTGCTCAAGCAGATCGCTCGCGAGGTCGGCCACAACGTGGTGCGCAAGCTGCACATTCACGGCCCGGCCGCGCCGTCCTGGCAGAAGGGGCCGCGCCGGGTTCGTGGCCGAGGGCCGCGGGACACCTACGGTTGAGCGGGCGTCTCAGCTGCGCCGGCCGGCCTCCCGGGCGGCGCGCTTCCGTTCGCGCTGTTCCCGGGTGTAGCGCTTGCGCTCTTCCAGGTCGCGTTTCCACAGCTCGCGGGCCTCGGCCGAGCCGCCCTGCACCGCGCCCTCGACCTCGGGCGGGCCGGCCAGGTGCCGGAACGCCCAGCGCATGAAGCGGCCGCCCTCGCCGGGGGACCTGGTGGCCGCGCCGTCCTCGCTCATCTGCCGCCCTCTCCTGCGCCTTCATTCACCCGTCACCGCGGACGGACGGTTGGTATACCAATGGTTGGCGTACCAACTATCTGTACGATAGCGATCATGCATGGGGAGGGCAACCGATGAGCGAACGACCGGACGGCGTCGACCCGCTGGCGCTGGAACAGCAGGTCTGCTTCGCCCTCTCGGTGGCGGCGCGCAGCGTCGTGGCCGTCTACCGGCCGCTGCTGGAGCCGATGGGGCTGACCCATCCGCAGTACCTGGTCATGCTGGCGCTCTGGCAGCACGCGCCGCCGTCCGGCCGCGACCTCAGTCGCCTGTTGCAGCTCGACCCGGGCACGCTGTCACCCCTGCTCAAGCGGCTCGAAGCAGCCGGCTACCTGCGCCGTGAACGCGACGCCGCCGACGAGCGCAGTCTCGCCGTCACCCTCACCGACAGCGGCACGGCGCTGCGCAGCCGGGCGGAGCTGATCCCGGCCGCGATCGTGCAGCGGCTCGGGCTGCCCGTGGAGGACCTGCAACACCTGCACGCCGTGCTCACCCAGGTGATCGCCGCGGCCAACCGGCCCGGCGGTGGTGACCCGCCCACCCCGGACCCCGGGGTGAGCGGTCAGGCGTCGGCGTAGACCGCGAAGCCGCGCTCGGCGCAGCGCCGGTAGAACGCGGCGAGCACGCCCAACTCGGCGCAGGTGAAGTTCCACTGCGGCGGGTCGCCGCTCTCGTCGCGGAGCGCGTCGAGTCGGCTCTCCAGCCAGCGCAGCTGCTGCTCGGCCAGCCGTCCGTCGCCGAGCAGCGAGCGCAGCACCGTGCTCACCGACTCGAAGGTGACCGCCTCGCCGTGCGGGCGGTGGCCGGCCACGAACCGTTCGATGCCGCCGGCGATCCAGGCGCAGCCGTCCGGGTCGATCACCGGGTCCTCATCCTCGGCCGCGGCGTCTGTGGCGTACAACACACCTTCCAGGCCGAGCAGCAGATCCACCAACTCGGTGTACGCGGTCGCCCGGACGGTGCCGGTCTTCGCGATCAACTCGGCCAGAGCCGCTGTCGGCGCGGAGATTCGCGGCAGGTCGACGATCTCGCCGAAGTCGACGAACTCGGCCGGCGCGACCGGATCGTAGAAGCGGCCGGTCCGCGGCCAGTGCACCGCGACGTTGTCCAGCCCCATCTGTCACCTCTTAAAGAGCACGTGTCGGGTCGATTGGGTCGATCGTCCCGGTTCCAGCCCGTAAAGATCAAGGCCGCTGCCGGGGCGCCGCAAACGTACGGCACGGGCGGTCCGGCCGCGACCCCCGACCCGCCCGGCCGCGGGTCAACCCGTTCGGGGGCGGCGCGTCCGATCGGAGCCTGGCGTGTGGGGGGAGTCGCGGGCAATGGGGTTCTGCCGGCTACGGCTTTCTCAGCCGCCTCGTTGAGGGTGCCGAGTGGTGGTTCTGTCCTCCGGGCACAGTAGGATTGACAGTGAGACGAAGACCCGGTGCGGAGCGAGGGACGGGGCCGGTGGCCCCAGAAACATTCTCCACGTCGGGTCGAGCCGATCGCGATCCGCGGGCAACCGCGGCGACCGGCGCGTTCGACCCGCTGTCCGGAGGTCTCCGGCACCGGTCCGCGCGCCGACGTCGCGTCCTGTCCGCCGAACCCGCGCCCGAAGCGCCTTGCCGGCGCAGACGACGCGAGAAAGTGGCCGAGGGTGGCAGCGCAGGACAAGCAGGAGTACGGCGCGGAGTCGATCACCGTTCTCGAGGGGCTGGAGGCCGTCCGCAAGCGGCCCGGTATGTATATCGGGTCCACCGGCGAGCGCGGTCTGCACCACCTCGTCTGGGAGGTCGTGGACAACGCGGTCGACGAGGCGCTGGCCGGATACTGCGACACCATCGACGTGGTGCTGCTCGCCGACGGCGGGGTCCAGGTCACCGACAACGGCCGCGGCTTCCCGGTCGACCTGCACCCGAAGCTCAAGAAGCCGGGTGTCGAGGTCGCGCTGACCGTGCTGCACGCCGGTGGCAAGTTCGACGGCAAGGCGTACGCAGTCTCCGGTGGTCTGCACGGCGTCGGCGTGTCGGTGGTGAACGCGCTCTCCACCCGGATGGCCGTCGAGATCCACAAGTCCGGCTTCGTGTGGCGGCAGCAGTACAACAACTCCAAGCCCGGCCCACTGGACAAGGGCGAGCCCACCGACCGCACCGGCTCGACGGTCACCTTCTGGCCCGACGCCGACGTCTTCGAGACGGTCGACTTCGACTTCCAGACCATCTACCGGCGCCTCCAGGAGATGGCCTTCCTCAACCGTGCCCTCCGCATCCACCTGCTCGACGAGCGGGTGGCCGAGGAGGAGGACGGCCGGCAGCGTGAGGTGACCTTCTTCTACGAGGGCGGCATCGCCGACTTCGTACGGCACCTCAACGCCTCGAAGAGCCCGATCCACAAGACCGTGGTCGAGTTCGGTGCCGAGGAGGAGGGCATGTCGCTCGAGATCGCCATGCAGTGGAACGAGTCGTACGGCGAGTCGGTCTACACCTTCGCCAACACGATCAACACGCACGAGGGCGGCACCCACGAGGAGGGCTTCCGGTCCGCGCTGACCAGCGTGGTCAACCGGTACGGCGCCGACAAGAAACTGCTCAAGGGCGACGAGAAGCTCTCCGGCGAGGACATCCGGGAAGGGCTCGCGGCGATCATCTCGGTCAAGCTGGCCAACCCGCAGTTCGAGGGGCAGACCAAGACGAAGCTCGGCAACACCCCGGTGAAGAGCTTCGTGCAGCGGGTCTGCAACGACCGGCTGGTCGACTGGTTCGACCGCAACCCGGCCGAGGCCAAGATGATCATCACCAAGGCCTCCCAGGCGGCCCGCGCCCGGATCGCCGCGCAGCAGGCCCGCAAGCTCGCCCGGCGCAAGTCGCTGCTGGAGTCCGGCTCCATGCCGGGCAAGTTGGCCGACTGCCAGTCCACCGACCCGCGCGAGTCTGAGGTGTTCATCGTCGAGGGCGACTCGGCGGGTGGCTCGGCCAAGCAGGGCCGGGACCCGCGGACGCAGGCGATCCTGCCGATCCGCGGCAAGATCCTCAACGTGGAGAAGGCCCGGATCGACCGGGTGCTGAAGAACAACGAGGTCCAGGCGCTGATCACCGCGCTGGGCACCGGCATCCACGACGACTTCGACATCGAGAAGCTGCGGTACCACAAGACCGTGCTGATGGCCGATGCCGACGTCGACGGCCAGCACATCCAGACGCTGCTGCTCACGCTGCTCTTCCGTTTCATGCGCCCGCTGGTCGAGCTGGGGCACGTCTACCTGGCCGCCCCGCCGCTCTACAAGATCAAGTGGAACAAGAAGGGCGACGACGCCCAGTACGCGTACTCGGACCGCGAGCGGGACGGGCTGATCGCGCTGCGCCAGCAGAAGAAGCCCAACGCCAAGCCGGATGACATCCAGCGCTTCAAGGGCCTCGGCGAGATGAACTACCCCGAACTGTGGGAGACCACGATGAACCCGGCAACGCGTACCCTGCGTCAGGTCACGCTCGACGACGCGGCAACCGCCGACGAGTTGTTCAGCGTGCTGATGGGTGAGGACGTCGAGGCGCGCCGGTCGTTCATCCAGCGCAACGCCAAGGACGTCCGGTTCCTGGACATCTGACGGAGCACGGTGGGTCGGTCGGGCCACACCCGACCGACCCACCGATCCACAGAGTTATCCACAGCTTGGCCGGTATCCACAGCCGTTATCCACAGCACGAAAACGACTCTGAGTCTGATAAGGGTATACAGTGACCGATTCACCCGAGTCCACACCGAACGAGCCCGAGGTCCCCGAGGTCCTCGCCGCCGTGGTCGCGCACGACCGGATCGAGCCGGTCGGGCTCGAGGTGGAGATGCAGCGCTCCTACCTCGACTACGCGATGAGCGTCATCGTCGGTCGAGCGCTGCCGGACGTCCGGGACGGCCTCAAGCCGGTCCACCGCAAGATCCTCTACGCGATGTTCGACTCCGGCTACCGGCCGGACCGGGGCTACGTGAAGTGTTCCCGGGTGGTCGGCGACGTGATGGGTCAGTTCCACCCGCACGGCGACTCGGCGATCTACGACGCTCTGGTCCGGATGGCGCAGCCCTGGTCGCTGCGGTACCCGCTGGTGGACGGCAACGGCAACTTCGGCTCGCCGGGTAACGACCCGGCCGCCGCCATGCGGTACACCGAGTGCAAGCTCGACCCGCTGGCCATGGAGATGCTGCGGGACATCGACGAGGACACCGTCGACCTGCAGGACAACTACGACGGCCGGGCCAAGGAGCCCACCATCCTGCCGTCGCGGATCCCGAACCTGCTGGTGAACGGCTCCGAGGGCATCGCGGTCGGCATGGCCACCAAGATCCCGCCGCACAACCTGCGCGAGATCGGCGCGGCGGTGCAGTGGTGCCTGGAGAACCCGGAGGAGGACGAGGAGACCACCCTCGAAGCCCTGCTCGGCATCGTCAAGGGTCCGGACTTCCCGACCCACGGCCTGATCGTCGGCACCACCGCCATCCAGGACGCCTACCGCACCGGTCGCGGCTCGATCCGGATGCGCGCTGTCGTGGAGGTCGAAGAGGACAAGCGCGGCCGGCCCTGCCTGGTGGTCAGCGAGCTGCCCTACCAGGTCAACCCGGACAACCTGGCCGAGCGGATCGCCGAGCTGATCAAGGAAGGCAAGCTCGCCGGGATCGCCGACATCCGCGACGAGTCCTCCGGGCGTACCGGCATGCGGATCGTGCTGGTGCTCAAGCGCGACGCGGTCGCCAAGGTGGTGCTGAACAACCTCTACAAGCACACCCAGCTCCAGGAGACCTTCGGCGCCAACATGCTGGCGCTGGTCGACGGGGTGCCGCGCACGCTCAACCTGGCGCAGTTCATCCGCTACTACGTCGAGCACCAGATCGACGTGATCCGTCGGCGGACCGCGTTCCGGCTGCGCAAGGCCGAGGAGCGGGCGCACATCCTGCGTGGTCTGTCCAAGGCGCTGGACGCACTGGACGAGGTGATCGCCCTGATCCGGCGCTCGCCGACCGTGGACGACGCCCGGCAGGGCCTGATCCGGCTGCTGGAGATCGACGAGATCCAGGCGACCGCGATCCTGGACATGCAGCTGCGCCGGCTCGCCGCTCTGGAGCGGCAGCGGATCCTCGACGACCTGGCCAAGCTGGAGATCGAGATCGCCGACCTCAAGGACATCCTCGCCAAGCCGGAGCGGCAGCGGCGGATCGTCTCGGAGGAGCTGGGCGAGATCATCGCCAAGTGGGGCGACGAGCGGCGCACGAAGATCGTTCCGTTCGACGGCGAGGTCTCGATGGAGGACCTCATCGCCCGGGAGGACGTGGTCGTCACGATCACCCGGACCGGGTACGCCAAGCGGACCAAGGTCGATCTCTACCGCTCACAGCGGCGCGGCGGCAAGGGCGTCAGTGGCGCCACGCTGCGACAGGACGACATCGTCAGCCACTTCTTCGTATGCTCAACCCACGATTGGATTCTGTTCTTCACGAACAAGGGCCGCGTATACCGGGCCAAGGCGTACGAGCTGCCGGAGGCCAGTAGGGTAGCCAAGGGCCAGCACGTGGCCAACCTGCTCGCGTTCCTGCCCGACGAGCAGATCGCGCAGATCATCGAAATCCCGAACTACCAGGTGGCCCCCTACCTGGTACTGGCCACGAAGAACGGCCTGGTGAAGAAGACGCGGCTCGAGGAGTTCGACTCCAACCGTTCCGGCGGCATCATCGCGATCAACCTGCGCGATGAGGACGAGCTGGTCGGTGCTGCGTTGGCTGCGCCGGACGACGACCTGCTGCTGGTCTCCAAGAAGGCGCAGGCGATCCGGTTCAGCGCCTCGGACGAGGCGCTGCGGCCGATGGGTCGGGCCACCTCGGGCGTGATCGGCATGCGTTTCACGGACGATGACGTCCTGCTGGCCATGGAGGTCGTTCGGGAGGGCCTGGACGTTCTGGTGGCCACCAACGGGGGATACGCGAAACGTACCCCGATCGAGGAATACCCGGTGCAGGGCCGGGGAGGTAAAGGCGTGCTGACTGCGAAGATCACCGAGCGGCGCGGTGGTCTCGTCGGCGCGGTTGTGATCGACCCGGACGACGAACTGTTCGCGATCACAAGCAACGGTGGTGTCATCCGGACTCCGGTGAAGCCTGTACGCCGTACGCGTGACCGGAACACAATGGGGGTCAAGCTGATGGACCTCCCGGACGGCGTGACTATCGTGGCGATTGCTCGCAATGCCGACGAGCCTGACGAACAGGACTAGTTGAATGACGGAGACACAGGCGAAGTCGGGGAACACGGGGACCTCGGCCAACCCGGTCGACGAGGATGCCGCCAAGGGCGGCACACCAGCGACCGGCCGCGCGGCCGTGGGCCGGGCGACGGTCCCCGCCGACGCGCCTGCCCCGAAATTCACCCGGGCTCCCGGCATGACACCACCGCCGGACCAGCCCGGCGAGGACGGCGGGTCGGCCGACAAGTCCGAGGCCTCCGCTCCCGAGGCGCCGGCGTCCGCCGGCACACCTCCGGTTGCGGCCCCGGCCCCGGCCCGTCCGACGACCACCCAGCCGATCAACGTCCGGGCCGGTCAGGCGGCGTCGACCGGGAGCACGGGCACCCAGCCCCGGATCACCCCCGGCATGACCCAGCCGCAGCTGGACCCGGGGCGTACCGCCACTGCCGGCCGCCCGGCCAGCGGCGGTGGCCTGCCACCGGGAATCGGCAACGCGTCCGCCGTCGGGGCGGCCCGGGTCGGCGACGCGGTACGCGCCGCGCGTACCTCGGTCAGCTCGGCCGCGTCCCGCGGACCGCGCCGGGCCCGGCTGAACCTGAAGCGGATCGACCCGTGGTCCGTGATGAAGTTCGCGTTCGCCGTCTCGGTGGTGCTCTTCATCGTCGTGGTGGTCGCCACGTCGGTGCTCTACCTGGCGCTGGACGCGATGGGCGTGTTCCAGAGCGTCAACGACAGCCTGAGTGACCTGGTCAACGCCGGCGGTGGGCAGAGTACCGACGGTTTCCAGATCACCGCCAAGGGCGTGATCCTCAGCTCGGCGCTGATCGGCCTGGTCAACGTGGTGCTGTTCACCGCGCTGGCCACGCTGGGAGCGTTCGTCTACAACGTCTGCGCCGACCTGGTCGGCGGGATCGAGTTGACCCTCGCCGAGCGGGACTGAACGATCGGAGCGCCGGGGCGCCGCGAATAGCGGTCGCTCCGGCGCTCCGCACTCGGGTAGGTTCTGGAGGCGTCGACGACCCGGCTCGCAGGCCGGACCCCGATTTGGGGCCGACCGAGCGGATGGGTTAATCTTGCTCGTCGCAACGCGGGGCTATAGCTCAGTCGGTTAGAGCGCAGAGCTGATAACTCTGAGGTCGCTGGTTCGATTCCAGCTAGCCCCACCGCAGGTCGTCCGACGGTAGTCGAGCGCGAGGGGTCGCCCCATGTTCAAGAAGCTGCTGATTCTGGCCGGCGTCGTCGGCGTGGCCGCCGTCGTGTTCAACAAGGTCAAGGCGTCCAACGACGAGCGTGCGCTGTGGCACGAGGCGACCACCGCGCCCGACCTGCGCTGAGGTCAGGCCCGGCGCCGAGCGATCGGCGACGCCGCCCGCTCACGGGGCCCTAGCTCAACTGGCAGAGCACTGCCTTTGCAAGGCAGGGGTTAGGGGTTCGAGTCCCCTGGGCTCCACCACACAATTTGGCCTGGTCACGGGCTGTTTTCTCCCTCGATCGGCTTCCCGCCAAATTGAGGATCTTCTACGGTAGTCAGCGGATCGTCAGCAGACCCGCCGAAGGCCCTGCGCACCGACTCGTGGAAATCCGCCGGAGTATGCGTGTAGCGGTTGAGCGTCGTTGACGCCTGCTCGTGGCCCATCACCGCCTGGACCACGTTGACAGGGACTCCGGCGGACACCAACCACGTCGCGTAGCAGTGCCGCAGATCATGGAAGCGCAGTCCACCAGCCGCCTTGGTCGCCAAGCAGTCGACCGCTTCCCGTTCGGTCGTGAACTCCGCTGACCATTCCACGCCGTCCCGGTCGGGCCAGGTTGCGCGGAACTTGAACGGCCCGGATTCGGCGAGCTGGCCCAGGAGTCCAGCTCGGACAAGAGACGGACGCCAGACCTGACGCCGGAAGTTACTACGCAACATCAAGGCGGCCCTTGACGGGCCGCACGCGCCGCCGCCTGGGCGCGCGCCGGCCGCGCCGCTGTCGCTCTGCGGCCGTCACGCCTGACGCCCCCGGCGGCTGGCGCGGAAAGCGGGAAGCCCGGTGGGCCGCCGCAGAACGACAGATCGTTGACGAGTGAGGGGTGGGCCGGCAGCCGGCCGGGCCGCGCGGCCACGTGCCCGCGCGGCGTAAGGGAGCGCACGCCGGCCGCGTCGGCGAGCTGGCGGCGGTCGCGGGGTTGCGGCTAGTGCGCCTCCGGCGGGGGCGCTCCGGCTCCAGGATGGCCGGGGCTCCGTCGGCGGGTCGCGGTCCGTGGGTGGTTACGGTAGCGCCATCCCACCGCCGAAGACCCGGGGCGAGCCGAGCAGACCGCCGCCGGGACCGCCAGCGTCCGTCCGTGCGTTAAGGCCGTCTTGACGTGGCGGCCCCGACGGCGGCCCGCTCCCACAAGGGCGGGTCGACGGCGACGGGATGGCGAGGTTCCGCTGGCTGGGTCAATGCCTCACCAACACGCATGCGACACGGGGCGGGTCGAGCATCCACCCGGCCCCCCAGCTATTGATGGGGTCGCCAGATCTTGTCGGCGGCTGCGGGGTGGCGGCTGCGTCGATCGTTTGGGCAAGGGCCGTCAGAGTGGGTCGAGGCGGCGCTTGAGCAGGCAGAACTCGTTGCCTTCTGGATCGGCGAGGACGTGCCAGGACGCATCCGCAGGCTGACCGATGTCGACGAGTTTGGCCCCGGCGGCCAGGAGGCGCTCGAGCTCGGCGTCCTGATCGCGGTCGGTGGGGTTGACGTCGATGTGCAGCCGGGCATGCCCGTTCTTCGGCTCGTCGTTGCGGATGAGGAAGATCGTCGGCTGCGGGCCGCCGAACCCTTCGCGCGGGCCTATCTCGATGTAGACCCCCTCTTCGCGATCGAGCACTATGAAGTCCAGGACCTCGCACCAGAACCGCGCTAGCACCTCGGGGTCGCGGCACTTGAGCACGAGCTCACCGATACGGCATGCCATTGACGAAACCTACTCTCAGCATGGGAACTGCCGGGGCGGCCGCACGCGGATCTCATGGGCTCCCTGCAGTGCGAACAAGCTCGCGATCGTACCGGGCGAGGCGAGCGGGGCTGGACGAGGGTGCCCGTCGGGCTGAGCCCTGACGGTCGTCAGTCAGCAGGAAGTCAGCGAGACGCGCGACAACAGCCGTCAACCGTTGGTACGGGACAGCAAAGTCCCGGACGACAACACCAGTCGTCGGCATTGATCAGCAAGCATCAACTGTGTGGAGCCGCCTTTGCAAGGCAGGGGTTAGGGGTTCGAATCCCCTGGGCTCCACCAGCACTTTCCTTGGTTGATCTCGGTCCCGAGTACAGCCAAGCGGTCACGCCGTCCGCTCCTGGCCGAGGACCCGATCTATGGCCGAGGCAGCCTGACGAGCCCTCGCCGGCAGAACGTGGCCGTAGGTGTCGGCCGTCATGAAGCTCTCCGCGCCCACCGCAAGGGGCCTAGCGGCAGGTCGGCGGAGCGTGAGCGCACGGATCTGCCGATGACAGCGCGCCGTCCATCCATGGCCGTCGGGGCTCGCCCGGGCCGTGGCCCGCAATTCCCTGCAGCAGGGGGAAGGCCATGGCATTATCGTTCGCCATGTGGGCCGACGACCCGAGGATGACCTTGCCGTTCCGCTGGAACTTGGTGACACCGGATCGACTGGGTTCGCTCTTGGACGGGGATTGCCGCCCCGATTTGTGGTTTGCGGCAGAGTTGGTGGATTGCTCGGCCAGGGTGTTAGCCCGTTCCGGTGGCGGCGCGTTGCACTTCGTCGGACGCTCGATGGATTCGATGTACGACCTGCTTACTGGAGTGCTGGCCGAGGACCCGAGGTTGATACGGTTGCCATTCAGCAGGTCTTCAGAGGGTTGGGTGCCGTGTGATGAGTGGCGCGACGAGGCTCGCGTCATCCTGACTCGATGTGGCGTGACGCCGTTCCGCCTGGCCCGCACCGGCGATCCTGTCTCGTTCGTCGACATTGTGTCCACCGGCAGGACGTTCGAGAGCCTGTATTCGCTGCTCCGCGACTGGGTCGAGGAGCAGCGGGAGCCGTGGGACGTCGTGCGCCGAAAGATTCGTTTCATCGGGGTCGTCGCCCGTGGTAAGACGAGTCCGAAGACGCGACGTTGGCAGCGGCACGCAGGCTGGACCGCGGACTTGCCGTCCGGCGCGGTCAGCAACGTATCGATGGATCCGTCGGTATATTCCTATCTGGCGGAGCGGCAGGAGAAGCTGACAGCGAGCTTCGGTCCGAGCCTTCGCGAGGAGGTCGGAATCCGACGCGACAGCCGCGTTCGATATGCCTTGGCGGAGGCCGTCGCCTTGGTGGCCCACGGCCGACGTCCCGAAACCCTGGCGACGTTGATCCGGAACCTGTCGACTCAAAAGCCATACCCGAAAAAGTGGCTCGCCACGCTCACTCATGCGTGACGCTGCTTCGTCGTAGGTGCCGCTTCGCTCAGCGGCCGTTCGCGCTCAGCACACGGTGCACGCTCATGCCGCGATCCGCGCGGACGTCGCTGACCAGTTGGCGGACGACTGTCGCAGGTTAGCCGACGGAGGACACTTGGCGAGCCGAGTTGTCTAGTCCCACCACATGCTTCCTCAAATGCGGCGTCAGGTCGCTACGCGGAGATCACGAGGTCCGGGTGAATTGCGCCGGATTCATCGATCATCTGCGGGCCGGATGGCAGCGAGGTTCGTCCCGTCGGTGGTCTTGGCAATGAGTTCCTTGAACCGGACCGGGTCGGCTTCGGCGATAGCGCGGGCCTGGGCCACCCTGCGGTGCAGCCCCGACGGGTAGAAGGACTTGTCCAGAATGAAGCCTCGGGCCAGCCATTCGCGTGTGGTGTTGTGGTCGCACTCGACGAAGGCGGTGAGACAGGCTGCGCGATACCAGACGCGAATGCCGGCAACCTCATCATCTTGGGCCTGGCTAACCGTCGTGGGCTGTCTGCTGGTCACCGCCTCAGACGACTCGTACACGAGCACGGCCTGCGACCAGTACCAGGCGCGGACTGCGCAGACGCGTTGCAGTAGCGATCCAGAGGTGACGACCGAGATGAGGTACTCCTGGACCCTGCGACGGCCCACCGCCGTCAACAACGGCTCAATGAGTTGGCGATTGGCGGCCACATCTTCGTCGCAGACCACCGCGGCCAGGACCCGGTCGGCCAGGGTGGCCGCCAGGTCAGGACGTTCTCGAAGAACGCAGGCAAGCTGCCAGCGCTTGCCGTTCCTCCGGTGGTAGCGATGGAACGACTCGTTACTCGCGAACTCCGGCGGCAGTTCGGGCTCTACCCAGTCTGAGTTCAGCTCAGCCAGGAGGTCATCAAGCTGCCGCTCGAACTCGCCAGCCAGGTCGCCGTCTGCCCATGCGTCCATGCCGACATCATCTCCGCCGACCCACTCCGTCATCGATTGCCCGAACGGATCTTGTAAAGGACGTGGTGGGACGCGAGTGTCAAGCATGTCCCGTGACCGGACACGCGAGGGCGGCACCGACACCTTGTCCGACACGGGCGGCCAGCAGGAGGCCGGTGGAGGTGGCCAGCCTCCGGCGAGCGAGTTCCAGGCGTTCATACCCATCGACCTGACACGGACCAGAAAGCGAGGTGCCGATGAGTGAGTCGGCCGATCTGGACGCCCTGCGACGGCTCATGTCGCCGCCGGCGGACGGTGGTACGAGGGTCGACTGGGACGCTCTCGGCGAACGCCGAGGCTGACTGGGAGACCGAGGACAAGGCGCCCGAACTGGAAGGCACCTCTCCGGTGTTGATCAACTGGGGTGTCGACGCCACCGCCGACATGTTGTGCTGGGATGCCTCGGACGGCGATCCAGCCAAGTGGCCGGTCGTGGTCTACAAGCGGAACGGCTCGCTGTGGAGCCGCTACGACTGCGGCATGGTGGAGTTTCTCGTCCGGGTGCTGCGGGCTGACTTTCCCGAGTGCCCCCTCGGCGGCCTGTTCCTATGGGGCGTCAGTGAGGCGGCCTTCGAGAAGAGGGGCGGCTGACCGCGACCCTGCTCCCGCACGGGAGGGTCTGCCGAAAACCTGATCTTGCGGTCAACCTGAGCTTTTGCGGTTATCGGGTGGGTGGAAGGAACTCGTCTCCCGTCCGTGGCGGTGTGCGAACCGTAGGACGGAGTCCGCCCATGGTGTTTCAGGTGGGCCGCTGACGTGTCGTAGCGATCTCGGCGTGGTGGTCGACCGCCCAGTCGGCCAGCGCGGAGAGCGGCTCCAGAAGGCTGACGCCGAGCGGCGTCAGCCGGTATTCGACGCTCGGCGGCACCGTCGGAAACACTTCACGTTCGACCAGGCCGTCACTCTCCAACGTGCGCAGCGTCCGGGTGAGCATGCGCGGGCTGATGCCCTCCACCGCCCGATGCAACTCGTTGAACCTGTACGGACGCCGGCCGAGCAGGGTGATCAGCAGCAGCGTCCACTTGTCGCTCACCCGCCGCAGCACGTCGGTGACCGGACAGCGCTCGTACTCGCCGATCGGAACGGGATTCGGCAACCGGTGGTTGTCCAGCGAGGCACGCACACCGGTGTCCCTTGTGGTCATGAAAGTGCCTTCTTTCGCTCCACTGGCCGTCTGCCCAGGATGAGCACGTCAGTGAAGAACGGTAACGGGGGGGGCGACATGGGCGTTGTGGTGGTCAGTGGGGGCACGAACGGAATGGGACGTGCGTTGGCCCGCGGGCGGGCCGAACGCGGCGACCGCGTCCTGGTGCTCGGGCGCAACCGCGAACGCGGCGAGGCGCTCGCCGGCAGCGCTATCGACTTCCTTCCCGTCGACCTCTCCAGCATGGCCGAGACTCGGCAGGTCATCGAGCACATCCTCACCGAGTACCAGGTCGTGGACGCGCTGGCGCTGTTCGCCAATGCTCAAGCGCCGCGTCGCATCGTGACCGGCGAAGGCCTGGAGCGCACGTTCGCGCTCTACTACCTCAGTCGCTATCTGCTCAGCTTCGGCCTACGTCCGGCCCTGGACCGAGCTGCCGCACCGGTGATCGTGAACGTCGCTGGCGTCGGGGTCACCAAGGGCGGCGTGCGTTGGACCGATCCGCAACTGGCCTCGGGCTACTCCATGATCACCGCACAGTTGCAGGCCGGTCGAGCCAACGACCTGCTCGGCGTGGGCTTCGCCCAGCGATCCGGCAGCCGTGCCCGATACGTGCTCTACCATCCCGGTTTCACCAAAAGCGGCGACCGTAGCCCGCTTCCGCTGGTACTCCGTGGGCTGCTGGCGGCGGCGTCGGTGGCGGCCCAACCCATCGCGGACGCCGTAGCGCCGATCCATCGGTTCCTGGACACGCCACCAGCCGCGCCGCTGACCGCCGTTGACCGGGACAAGCGACTCCCGCTCAGTTTCCCCACCCTCGACGCCGGGAACGCCGAGCGTTTGATGGACCTCACAGAAACGTTGCTCACCTGAAGCTCACCTCTCCCGTCCGCACGTCTCCGGCCCCGCGGCTCCCGACGAGGAGATCCGCTTAGGACTGACGGCGCCCAAAGATGATCCCGCCGAGCGAGCTTTCTGCCGAGGTGAGAGTCATCTGTGCCTCGACCGTGAATCCGCCTTCGCGCAGCCATGCCGCCACTTGGTCGGGCTGGCGACGGTGCACGTGAACCTTCATCGGGTGCCCGCCGTAGCCCTGCGTCTTGAGCCGTGATTCGTCGCCGACGTGGAAGCTGAGCAGCAGCGGGCTGCCGGGACGCAACACTCGCCGGAAGTGCGCGATGACGGAGCCGACCTGGCTGTCGGGGATGTGGATCAGCGAGTACCAGGCGATCAAGCCGGCGACCGAACCGTCATCCAGATCGAGGTCGGTCATGGAGCCCACCTCGAACCGTAGACCCGGATGATCACGCCGAGCCACATCGATCATTCCTGGCGATAGGTCAATGCCGAACGCCTCAACGCCGAGCTCATGCAGGTGGGCGGTGATGCGCCCTGGTCCACAGCCCACGTCCGCGACGGGCCCGCCACCAGCGGCGTGAACGAGGTCGGCGAACAAAGCCAGAGTCGCTCGTTCGTAGGGCGTTTCAGCCAGGAGGTTGCGCAGCAGGTCTGCATAACTGGCGGCGACTGTGTCGTAGGAGATGCGAGTGTCTGCTAACCAGCCGTCATCGTTCATGACGGCGACGCTAGATCAGGGACCAGACGGGCGATCCACGGGCCGGTAACCGTGACCCGTAATGCGCTGGTCATCATCCTTGAATGGATGAACAGCCAGCCCCCGTCACCCTGCACCTGTACTGCCGGGTCGATGTGGTCGTCACCGACCCCGCGGCCGTGATCGGTCACGCGGTCGCCGAGCTGCGCGCGGCGGACATCGACTGGTCCACCGAGGAGGATGACCTCGACACCGCAGTCGGCGAGTTGCAGACCGACCTTGCCGGCTCGCTGGCGAGCGTGGTGGACATCGGTCGGCTCGGCGATGGCGTCCCCGGCGTGGAGTTCCGGGGCGGCCTCTGCTGGGCGGAGCACGGCCCGCCCCGCGACGCTTTCCACGAGCGTGGGGATGGGGGTGATGTCTCCCGATGCTCCTATGGATCGTCAAGCCGTTGCAGGAGCTGTCTTGGTGATCTCGAGTCGGCGAATGATGTAGTAAATCTGCCGGGCGATGAGGCGTTTGAGACAGCGCATGATCTCTTTGTTGGACAGGCCCTGTTGCTGTCGGCGAGCCGCGTAGGCGCGAGTGGGTTCGTGCCAGCGCATGCGGGACAGGGCGATGGTATGCAAGGCGCAGTTGGCCCAGCGGTCTCCGCCGCGGTTGAGCCGGTGACGGTCGGTGCGCCCGGAGCTGGCCGGGATCGGTGCGGCGCCGCACAGGTGAGCGAAGGCGGCATCGGAGTGCAGCCGTTCGGGGTTGTCGCCAGCGGTGGTCAGCAGTTGTCCGGCGGTTTCGACGCCAACCCCGGGCAGCGTCAGCAGTTCGGGTGCCGCGGCGGTGACGAGCGTTGCGAGTTCGGCGTCCAGCTCGGCGATCTCGGCGGTGAGGTGCTGATGACGGCGGGCCAGCCGACGCAGAGCCGCCTTGGTCGCCTGAGCGGGATCGGCGAGGTCAGCGGTGGGGCGCAGCCGGGCGCAGGCGGAGACCAGGGCGGCCCTCGGCAGGCCACGCAGCTGTTCGCGCAGTTCGGCCGGACCGGTGAGAAGCAGGGCGCGGAGCTGGTTGATCGCCTGGGTGCGGGCCTTGACCGCGCCGCGGCGGGTCACCCGCAGGGTACGGATGGCTTCGATGCGACCGTCGCGGCTTTTCGGTGTGCCCGTCGACCGGCCCGACAAGGCGGCCCAGGCGGCCGAATACGCATCGGCCGGATCGGACTTGCCCTTCAAACGGCGGGCCTTGCGGTCGGGTCGGTCGACCTCGACCACGGTGACGCCGGCCTGGCGCAACATCCGCGCCAACGCTGCCCCATAGGCGCCGGTGCCCTCGACACCGACCCGCTCCAGCCGGCCGAAGCTACGCAGCCACGCCAACAACTGCCGATAGCCAGCCGGTGTGGTCGGGAACGCGCGATCGGCCAACTGCCGGCCCACCTCGTCCAGGACAGCAGCGTGGTGAGTGTCGCCGTGGGTATCTACGCCGCCGACCGTCACCGGATGCTGCGCCGTGCCTCGTTGTTCGGTCATGCTTGGTTGGCCGTCCTTTCCGCTCGCACCGGGTGGGCGGCACGCGCCGGTCGGGCGGGCGGACAAGACAGCGATGGGGCCTCTCGCACAGGCTCCTATGAGGTCACGGCGCCCGTCCGGCCGCGTGCACAACAACGGCACCGAGCAGGCCGACAGATCGGATCAAGGACAGCCGAAGCGTCGGTCAAGCATCGAGTCAGACCCGCTCGGTGCCGCCGAACATATCCTCACTGTCAAGCGTGATGACTCTGAGGTAACTCTGGGGTATCGCGCTTCCGAGTGTGGATGTGTCGCCGTAGCCTCGGACCGTCCGCCGGCGGCCAGGAGGGCGGTGCGACGGTCAGGCGGGCGGTGCGCCCGTGGACCCGCCCGCCCCGCCGTCGTCCGCCGCCGGCCGCACCGCGGTGTCGGGCCGGGCCTGCGGCAGGTGCTCCACCAGCTTGGTGAGTGCGCCGTTGGCGAAGGTGGCGCCGAGCGCTGATCCGGCCCCGATGGTCCAACCGACCGGTCCGATCGGCGTGCAACCGAAGAACTGGCTCAACCCCGGTGTCTGCACTACCACGACCATCGCCCCCAGCGACGCCGCCGTGGACGCCAGCACCGCCGGACTGGTGCCGCCAGCCAGGACCGTCTGGCCGAGCTGGGTGCCGACCAGGGAGACCAGCGCGACCGTGCCCGCCCGCCGACGGCGGCCGGTGTACCGGGCCAGCGTCCAGCCGGCGGTGGCGCCCAGCGTGGTGGCAGCCGCGCGCAGCCCGATCTCCTTGGTGAGGGTCTCGCCGAGCGACGCGTCCGGGCCTTCCCGGAGCAGGCTGTCGGTGCGGTCCGAGGCGGGCGGGCGGATCGCGATGGCCAGCGCCGGAGCCAGGTCGGTGAGCAGATTGACCAGGAGTAGCTGCCGTCCGGTGAGCGCGGAGCGGCCGGTCGCCGCGGCGGTGAGCACGCTGAATGCGATCTCGCCGAGGTTGCCGCCAACCAGGATGCTGAGCGCGTGCCGCACCGACGACCACATCGCCCGACCCTCGACCAGGGTGGCGATGATGGTCTCCAGCCGGTCGTCGGTGACCACCAGGTCGGCGGCGGCCCGCGCGGCCGGGGTGCCTCGTTGACCGAGGGCGATGCCCACGTCGGCCAGCCGGATCGCCGGGGCGTCGTTGGCGCCGTCGCCGGTCATCGCCACGGTCCGCCCGCACTTCTGCAACGCCTGGATGATCCGAACCTTGTGCGTCGGGGTGCAACGGGCCACCACGTCCGTGCGGACCAACCGCTCGGCGAGTGCCTCGTCGTCCAACTGGTCGAGCTCGCCGGCCGTGACCACTCGCTGCTCGTCGTGCTCGCTGATGGTGGCGGCGATCGCCGCGGCGGTCGCCGGATGATCCCCGGTGATCATGATGGTGTGCACGCCGGCCTGCCGGATCCGGCGTACCGCCGGGGCGGCGCTCTCCCGGACCCCGTCCGCGAGGGCCAGGAAACCCACGAAGGTCAGCCCTCGGACGTCCCCGTCGGTTACCTTCGGGTCGTCCACCTGGCACTCGGCGACGGCCAGGATCCGGTGCCCCGCCCCGGCCCGGTCGGCGAGCACCCGGTGCAGCTCCGCGCGGCCGGCGTCGTCCAGCGGCTCCTGGCGGCCATCGGTGCGCCGGGCCGAACAGCGCGGCAGCACCGACTCCGGGGCGCCCTTCACGCTCAACAGCAGGTGACCGTCGGTCTCCCCGACGCTCGCGTGGTACCCGCGGGACGGCTCGAACGGCAGCCCGCCGGCAGCCTGCCAGCCATGGGCACCGGTCTGCTCCACCACCCCCGCCGCCGCGGCACCCTTCCGGACCGCGCGGTCGGTATGCAGCGCCAGCTCCTCCGGGTTGGCTGCGGCAGGGGTGGCCCGCAACGCCGCGGCCAGCGTCATCCGGAGCCGATCGTCGAGCCGGTCCACCGGGGCGTACCGGTCGGCCACGCCGTCGCCGACCCCGGCGAGCAGCAACTGGCCCTCGGTGAGGGTGCCGGTCTTGTCGAAGCAGAGCACGTCCACCCGACCGAGCGCCTCGATGGTGCGCGGGTTGCGGACCAACGCGCCGTGCTCGGCCAGCCGCCGGGCGGCGGCCAGCTGTGCCGCGCTGACCAGGAACGGCAACCCCTCCGGCACCGACGCAACGGCGAGGTTCGCGGCGGTCGCCGCCGTCTCGACCAGGGGTACGCCCCGGAGCAGACCCGCGCCGGCCACCGCCACCGCCGAACCGGCGGCCAACGGGATGGCAAGGCTGGTCAACGAACCAAGTCGGGCCTCCACCCCACTGCTCGGAGGCGCCTGCCGGACCAGCGCCAGGCTGCGCCCGGCCTCGGTGTCGGAGCCGGTGGCCACCACCACGGCCGTGCCGTGCCCGGCGGCGACGGTGGTGCCCTCGTACAACATCGAGCGCCGGTCGGCGACGGCGGCGGCGACCACCGGTCGGTCGGTCTTGGCGACCGGCAGAGACTCGCCGGTCAGCGATGACTCGTCCGCCTCCAGCCCCACCGATTCCAGCACCCGACAGTCGGCGGGCACCGAGTCACCCGGCTCGACGGCGATGACGTCCCCGAGGACCAGGTCCTCGGCGGCGACCACCCGCTCAGCGCCGTCCCGGCGGACCCGGGCGGTCACCGCCGAACGGGACAGCAGCTCCGCCAGCGACCGTTCGGTGTTGCGCTCGTGCACCGCCCCGATCATGGCGGACCCGCCGACCACGCCGCCCACCAGCGCGGCGTCGACCAGCGAGCCGAACGACGCGGAGAGCACCGCCCCGGCGGCCAGCACCGGGGTGAGTGGGTTGGCCAGCTCGTCGACGAAGGCGCGCAGCAGGCCACCGTTTCCGGGTGCCTCGCCGCCGCTCGCGCCGTGCCCGTCGCGGCGACGCTGCGCCTCCGCGTTGTCCAGGCCGTCCGGCCCGGTGCTGAGCCGGTCGAACACGGCGCCGACCGGCATCAGGTGCCAGGCGGTCGCCACCGGTGCCGGAGTGTCCGACTGGTCGGGCAGCCGCCGGGCCCGCCACACGCCGTGTGCGAAGGCCAGCCCGGCCGCGCCGTTCACCGCGACCAGCGTTCGGACGGGCAACTGGGTTGGTGCGGCGGTGAACGCGCCCAGCGCACCGAGACCGGTGCCGGCCAGGCCCAGCCGGATGTTCTGCCCGGTCATTCGCCGGGCCACTCCGGTCGCCTCGACCATCAGAGCAGCCACCCGCAAATCCGCGCCGACCAGCAGGTGCGCTCCCCATGGAGGCAGCTCCTCCGGTCTGAACATCCCGAGGCCGCAGTCGGACGCACCGAGCGCCGGTCGGTCGGAGGACACCAGCATCACCACGGCGCCGTCGCGCTGCAACGCGCGTACCGACTCAGTCAGCTGGTCCCCGCCCGGCAGCATCGCGTCGGCGAAGCCGTACCGCTGCTCGTCACCGCCGGCCACGACCAGCCGCAGGCCGGCGTGTCGGGCGGCGGCCGGCAGGCCGTTGACGCCCGGCGCGGGCTCCGGCTCGACGCGCAACAACGCGACGAGCCGTTCGTCATGTACCAGGCCGAGTAGTTGGCCACCCGCGGCTCGCAACCGTTCCCGGTCCGGGATGTCACCCGGGTCGCCGGCGGGCAACTGGTCCAGCGGTCCGAGCCGCCAGCCGTCCACCGCCCGCGAGCCGGCCGGATCAGCCGGGTCGAACAGCGCGAACGCCCGCTCCGCCACCTGGTCGACGTCCGCTCCGGGCACCGGGGCGAGGTCGGCCAGCACGCCCCGGTCCGAGCCGAGCACCGCGGCGTCCAGCACCAGCGTGTCGATCCGGTCCAGTTCCCGCAGCACGCTGCGGTCCATGGCGATAACCCCGCGTCTGGCCAGGATCTGGCCGAGTTGGGCGGCGTACCCCTCGCGCCCGCTGCCTGGGGCCTTGGGCAACGCGGACAGGCCCAGCGCGGCGGCCCGCTTGTGCCCGGCGAACGGCACCGCCGCCGCAGCGGCTGCCGCGCCGGCGGCCAGCGACCGGTTGATGTACCGCTCGACCGGGCCGTCCGGCTTCGGCCGGGGGCGGTCGTTCCCCAGCCAGCGCGCGGTGGCGCGCTCCGGCTCACCGGTCAGCTGTGGCTCGGCCCGCTCCCACGCGGAGAGCTGGGCCCGCGCCTCGCCCCACTGCACGATCCGTTGGGCGCCGTCCACGACGATCCCCGCCCAGCCGCCCGCCAGACCCTGCACCACCGCTTCGGCGAGCGGAAAGAGAATGTCGGCGCGAGGGTCGGCGCGCAGCCCCCGGCTGGCGAACGCGTGCAGCTTCGGTTGCAGGTCCACCGCGCCGAGCAGCCCGACAACCTCGCCGGGCACCGGCGCGAACGGCAGGATCCGGGTGGCCGCCGAGATGGTCAGGCCCAGCGCGTCCGAGGCGAGCCCCCCGAGGGTGCGTGGCGTCCGGGGCCCGTCCTCCGGTGGGTGTGGCGGCGGGATCTCCGGGTCAGGCGCGTGGTCGCAGGTCTGCTCGACCCGGGCGATATTGGCGATCAGGTCGCGCAGCTTCGGCTCGGGATCCTGCACAGCGACCACCACCCGGCCGGACGGGGCGTTCACCCGGGCCCAGGCCACCCCGGGCATCTGCTCCAGCGCGCCCTCCACCTGCCGGGCCAGCCGGTCGCCGCCGTCCTGGCAGACGCCGTGCACCTCGATGTGGTGGCGACCAGGTCGGGACCAGATCCGACGCCGGGTCAGCCCGGCCGTCCGGGCCAGCCGGGTCGCGGCCGAGCCCACGGTCCGGGACGCCTCGCTGACCAGGTGCGGCACGCCGATGGACGGCAGGAGGCGGCCGACCGCGCGACCCGCCGCCGTCATCGAGGCGTACGGCTGGACGGACGCCGGCCCGACTCCCCGCTGATACAGGTCCTGCCCTCGGCCATCTCGTCCTCCCACCGCCTCGCGTCCGGCGGCCTGGCTTCCCGACCTGGCATCCGTTATGCCCTCGGAGCAGGGGAACTTTCCGTCGTCGCCGTCGGATGGACGGGGGTGGGCGGTGGGATCCCCGACGAGAGCCGCGTCACCCGTGATTGACATGAATCCGGGTTGAGGTCGCAGGCTCGGTCCATGCTGAGCCCATCCGCCACCGTCGTACCGGCCCCTCCGGGGTTGTTCGCACCCCGACTGCGGGCGATGACGGTGGGCAGCGTCGCGCTGATCTCGCTGCTCGCGTTCGAGGCGCTGGCGGTCGGCACGGCAATGCCGACCGTCGCTCGCAGCCTGGACGGGCTGGCGCTGTACGGGATCGCGTTCGGCGGCTCGTTCGCTGCGGGCGTGCTGGCCATGGTGATCTCTGGAATCTGGTGCGACGCACGAGGACCCCGGGCGGCGATGTGGCACGGCGTCGCCTGGTTCGTGGTCGGGCTGCTGATCGCCGGGACCGCCCCGGTGATGGAGGCGCTGGTCGTCGGCCGCGTGGTGCAGGGGTTCGGCTCCGGGCTGCTCTCAGTGGCGCTCTACGTGATCGTCGGGCACGCGTACCCGGAGGAACTGCACCGGCGGATCTTCGCCGCGTTCGCGGCGGCGTGGGTCGTCCCGTCGTTGGTCGGGCCGGCGCTGGCCGGCCTGATCGTGGAGCACCTGGGCTGGCGGTGGGTCTTCCTGGCGGTGCCGGCGGTGGCGGTGCCGGCGGTGCTGCTGGTCCACCCCGGCCTGCGCTCACTCGAACGGAGTGCGCCGACCCGGCCGCCGGCCGGCGCCGTGGCCCGGATCGGCTGGGCGTGCGGGGCGGGGGCGAGCGCCGCACTGCTGCACATCGGGGGACAGCAGCGCGGCGCGGCCGCCCTGGCACTGATCGCGCTCGCCGTGACCGGCCTGCTGGTCTGCGCCCCGCGCCTGCTGCCGGCCGGGTTCCTCCGGGCGGCCCGAGGGCTGCCCACCGTGATCGGGCTGCGGGGTCTGGCCTCGGCGGCGTTCGTCGGCGCCGAGGTCGTCATCCCGTTGATGCTCTCCCGGGAGCGAGGTCTGTCGCCGACCGCCGCCGGGCTGGTCCTCACCGTCGGCGCACTGGCCTGGTCGGTGGGCTCCTGGGTACAGGGCCGGATCCCGTTGCCGGCCTCCCGCGCCAGCCTGCCCCGAGCCGGGTTGAGCTGCATCACGGTCGGTACCGCCACGGTGGCGCTGGCCGTCTGGCCCGAACTGCCGGTGGCCGTCGCCGTGCTGGGCTGGGCGGTCGCCGGCCTCGGCATGGGGCTGCTCTACCCGTCGTTGTCGGTGCTCACCCTGGAGCTGTCCGCCCCCGGCGAGCAGGGCCGCAACAGCTCCTCGCTGCAACTGGGCGACTCACTCTTCGCGGCGACCGTACTGGCGCTCACCGGGGCGGTGCTGGCGGCCGGTAGCGCGCCGGGCCCGGCCAGCTATGCGGCGACGCTGGTGGTCGCCGCCGGCCTGGCGCTGCTCGGTGCGTTGCTGGCCGGCCGGGTGGTGGTGGGCGGGAGCGCGCGGCTGGGCGGGTGATCCGCAGGTTCGGCGGCGCCCGGCCCCGGTCGGCCGGGAGGATGGCGGGCGATGAGTTTCCTTGCCGTCCTGCCACTGGCCGTGGTGATGGTCGCCGGGACCCAGTTGGTCGTAGCGGTCTTTCTCGCCTCGTCCGACCGGCCCCGCGCGGCGTCGCTGGGCTTCCTCGCCGGTGCCGGGCTGGTGGTCGCCGTCGGGGTGACCGTGAGCTGGTTGCTCACCCGGTTGGTGGGCGGCGTGGCCACCGACGCCAGCGCCGTCGCCGGCCGGGTCGATCACGGCCCGGCCATCGACCTGGTGGTGCTCGCCCTGCTGCTCATCCTGGCCGTGGTGGTCTGGCTGCGTCGGCACCGGTCCGGGCCGCCGCGGTGGCTGGGGAGGATCGGGCACGCCGATCCGGGCCGGGCGCTGCGGCTGGGCGCGCTGCTCTTCGTGGTGACGCCCACCGACGACCTGACCATGGCCGCCGTCGGGGCGAGCGTGGCCCGGCACAACCTGCCGTGGTGGCATCTACTGCCGTTCGTGCTGCTCACGGTGACCTTGCTGGCCCTGCCGCTACTGGCGTTGCTGGTGCTCGGGCATCGCGCCGCGAGGGTGCTGGCCCGGATGCGTGAGTGGGCCGAGGGGCACGCCTGGGTGGTCAACGAGGTGCTGATCGGGTTCTTCGCGCTGCTGACCGTGCTGGACCTGGCTCGCTCGGGGTGAGCCGCCGCACAACCGGTCACGGGTCTGCCCAGGATGCCGTCATCACCGGGTGGGCCCAGAGGCGGCGCGGACCGGGCGCCGGACGGATCGGTGGGCCGGCGTATGCCGTGGTTCGCGGCGGGACGGGAGGACGGGATGAGGGTTCTGGTCACCGGGGCGGGCGGCCACCTGGGCCACGCGGTGCTGGCCCGGCTGCGCGACGACGGGGTCAGCGTCCGGGCCACCAGCAGGCGGCCGCGTACCGGCTCCGGGGTGGAATGGGTGGTGACCGACCTGGCCACCGGGGACGGGCTGACCGAGGCGGTCGCCGGGATGGATGCGGTGCTGCACCTGGCCTCCTCTCCCCGGGGCCGGCAGACCTACCAGGTGGACGTGCTCGGCACCCGTCGGCTGGTGGTCGCGGCCGGCGCGGCGGGCGTCCAGCACCTGGTCTACACCTCGATCGTCGGAGTGGACCGGGTGCCGATCCCGTACTACCGGCACAAACTCGCCGCCGAGCAGGTGATCGCGGCCGGCCAGGTGCCCTGGTCGGTGCTGCGGGCCACCCAGTTCCCGCAGTTCCTGGACGACATGCTGACCGCCAGCGCGCGGCTGGGGCCGGTGATCGGGGACCGGGCGGTGCTCGCCCAGCCGGTCGACCCGGCCGAGGTGGCGGCCCGGTTGGCGGCCCGGCTGGTCGCCGGCCCGCTGGGCTCGATCGAGGAGTACGGCGGGCCGCAGGTGCTCCGCTTCGACGAGGCGGTCCACGCCTGGCGGCAGGCCCGGGGTGCACGCCGACCGTTGCTACCGGTGCGAATCCCCGGCCGCCTCGGCCGCGAGCTGCGCGCGGGTGGCCTGGTCACCGAGGCGTTGCCCCGGGGCGTTCGCACCTGGGCCGACCACCTCGCTGACACGTACGGGGGACCCCGGCAGAGATGAGAGGAAACCGGGTTCACATTCGCCTTACGGTGACGCCATGTTCGCTGTCGTTATCACCGTCATTCTCTACGTCGCCGGTTTCGTCTTCCTCTACGGCGTGATCCGGCTGGGTGTCCGGCACGCGCTGGAGGACCTGGAGTTGCAGCGGGCCAAGGCCCTGCGGGCCGAGGAACTGGCCGCTTCCCGTGACCGCACCTTCCTGCGCGAGAACGCGTTCCTCGCCGGTAGCTGAGCCGCCGGTCGGTTCGGCACGGACGGGTGGTCCGCGTGCCGGCTCGGGAGTCGCCAAGCGGTTCGGGCGTGGCGGGTGCGAGGATCGCACCCGTGATGGGAACGCTGAAGACCGAACCGGCCCGTGCCCGCCTCGACCTGCTCGCCCCGCCGGTGGCGACGGCCATCTCCGAGTGGCCGGCCGACGCGCCGGTGGACGTCGACGACGTGCTGGTCGCGCCGATCGACGCCGACCTCGCCGACACCGCAGCCTTCTGCGCGGCGTACGAGGTGGGGTTGGACGTGTCGGCAAACTGCGTCGTGGTGGCCGGCAAGCGCGAGGGTGTGGTCCGCTACGCGGCCTGCATCGTCCTGGCCACCACCCGGGCCGACGTGAACGGGGTGGCCCGCCGGGCGCTGGATGTTCGCAAGGCGAGCTTCGCCCCGATGGACGACGCGGTCGAGTTGACCGGCATGGAGTACGGCGGGATAACCCCGATCGGGCTGCCGGCGCAGTGGCCGATCCTGGTTGACGCGCGGGTGATCGCCACACCACACGTGATCATCGGTTCCGGCGTACGGCACAGCAAGATCGCGCTGCCCGGGCCGGCGCTGGGTGCGCTGCCCGGAGCGCAGGTGGTGGAGGGCCTGGCCAGGCCGGCCTGACCGGGCATCGGCATCGATGCTGTTGCACGTGAAACATCACGTCGGTCGATGCCGGGGTGCCTGGTCGGTCGCGGCCTGATCAGTGCGAGTGCGCCGCCGATTCGCGCTGCTCGACCTCGGCGAGCGCAGCGAGCAGCGTCGGCGTCTCCTGGGCGCCGCTGACCGCGTACTTTCCGGCCAGCACGAAGGTCGGCACGCTGGTGATGCCCAGGTCCCGGGCGGCGGCCAACGCGGCGGTGACGTCTGCGGTCCGCTGGTCGGAGTCGAGGAACCGGCGCACGTCGGCGACGTCCAGGCCGATCCCGCCGGCCACCGTGGCCAGTGCGTCCCGGGAGCCGACGTCGACGCCCTGGGTGAAGTACGCCTGGTAGAGCGCCTCGACCATCTCGGCCGCCAGGCCGTGGTCGGTGGCGTAGGAGACCAGCCGGTGCGCCTCGAACGTGTTCGCGGTGACCGCACGGTCGAAGTCCAGCCGCAGCCCGTCACCCGCCGCGACCTCGGTCACGTGAGCGAACATCTGCCGCGCCCGCTCCGCACCGCCGAACCTGGCGGCCATGGCCTCCAGCAGCGGACGGGGCTCGGACACCGCCGACGGGTCGAGCTGGAACGGCCGGTAGCGGACGGTCACCTCGCCGTCGTAGCTGGCGAGGGCCTCCTCCAGCCGGCGCTTGCCTATGTAGCACCACGGGCAGACGACGTCCGCGTAGATCTCGATCTCCATGATCGGTGCCAACTCCCAGCTCAGCCGAGTTGTTCCCGGACCTGCCGCTTGAGCCGGCCCAGGATCGCGGTGCCACCGCGTATCCGCAGCGGGCTGATCGCCTGTGCCAGGCCCATCCGCTGGTAGAGGTCGTCCGGCACGGCCAGCACCTCCTCGGCGCTCGCGCCGGCCAGCCCTTCGGCGAGGATCCCGGCGAACGCCCGGGTGGTCGGCGCCTCCGGCGGGCAGTCGAACAGCGTCTCGACGGTCTTTTCCGGCGTCACCCGGGCACGCAGGAAGAACGCCGTCTGGCATTCCGGCACCTGCTCCATGCCCTCGCGCTCGACGGCGTCGACCGGGAGCGGCGGGATGACGTCGGCGTACTCGAGCAGCATCTCCAGCACCAGGTCGCGCGGCGCGGCGGCGAATTCGTCGACGATCTCGGCCAGTCGGGCCGGCATGTCAGCCATGTGTCGAGGCTACCGCCGTTGGTAAGGGCCCCTTCCCGCTACCCGAGGCGATCAGAAGGGGCCCTTGTTTGCGGTTCAGACGGTGGGAGACTGCTCGCTGATCTCGCTGAGGGCGCTGGTGGGGTCGAGCTGCATGGCCAGGTCGCCGAGCGAGACGATCCCGACCAGCTTGCGGTCGGTGTCGCAGACCAGCACTCGCCGGATGCCCCGGTCGCGCATCAGCGTCGCCGCCTCGCCGGCCGTGCAGTGCTGCTCGATCATGACCACCTCGCGGGTGACGATCGAGCCGATGGTGGTGGCAGTCGGCGAGCGGTTCTCGGCCACCGCCCGGACCACGATGTCCCGGTCGGTGAGCATGCCGGCGAGGCTGGCGCCGTCGGTGACCACCACGTCGCCGATGTCCGCCTCCTTCATCACCCTGGCCGCCTCGTCCAGGGTGGTCTCCGCCGACAGGTACACGACCTGCTTGGTCATCACGTCGCTGACCCGGTAACTGGTCATGAGAGCCTCCGAAGACGTTTTCACCGATCGAACTGCGGTACCCCGTGACGCGGTCGCTACACCAGGTTCCCACGTTCGCGGCGTACCTCGTGGACCAGTCGTTCCACCAGACCGTCCACGTGCATCTCGGTGCGCCCGTCGCCGGACCGCTCGCGCAACTCGACGTACCCGTCGGCCAGTCGGCGGCCGACCACGACGGCGCGCGGGATGCCGATCAGCTCGGCGTCGGTGAACTTGACCCCGGCCGAGACGTGCGTCCGATCGTCGACCAGCACCCGCAGGCCGGCGGCGTCGAGCAGCCTGCCGAGCTCCAGCGCCGCGTCGAGTTGCGGTCCCTTGCCCGCCACGATCAGGTGTACGTCGCACGGCGCGACCGCCGCCGGCCAGACCAGTCCCCGGTCGTCGTGGTGCTGCTCGGCGATCGCCGCTACCGCCCGGGAGACCCCGATGCCGTAGCAGCCCATGGTCGGCCGGACCGGCTTGCCCGCCGGGCCGAGCACGTCGACCGCGAACGCGTCGGTGAATCGGCGGCCGAGCTGGAAGATGTGCCCGATCTCGATGCCTCGCCGGATGGTCAGCTCGCCGCGGTCGCAGTCGGGGCAGGGGTCGCCGGCCCGTACGTCGGCCGCCTCGATCGTGCCGTCGGGCGTGAAGTCCCGTCCGCAGACCACGTCCGTCGCGTGCCGGCCGGGCTCGTTCGCCCCGGTCAACCAGGCCGAGCCGGGCACCACCCGCGGATCGACCAGGTAGCGGATGCCCAGCTTGTCGAGCAACTGCGGCCCGATGTACCCGCGAACCAGCTCCGGATGCTCGGCCCACTCCTCGAAGACGGCCACCTGGGCCGGGTGCAGCGCGGCACCGACCCGCTTCAGGTCGACCTCCCGGTCACCCGGCAGCCCCACCACCAGCGGCTCGGCCCGCTCCGCGCCCGGCTGGCGCACGCTCAGCACGACGTTCTTCAGGGTGTCGGCGGCGGTCCAGCCGTCCCGGCCGCCCAGTCGGCGGGCGTTGGCCAGCGCCACCAGGCTGGCGATCGTCGGGGTTTCGGGGGTGTCGTGCACCTCGACGGCCGGCTGCGCGGCCGGATCGCCGGCGGCGGGCGCCCGGGTGATGACCGCCTCGGTGTTCGCCGCGTAGTCGCAGGCGGTGCAGCCGACGAAGGTGTCCTCGCCGACCGGTGTCGCGGCCAGGAACTCCTCCGACGCCGAGCCGCCCATCGCCCCGGACATCGCGTGCACCACCGTGTAGTCCAGCCCCAGCCGGTCGAAGATCCGCCGGTACGCCGCCCGGTGCCGTCCGTACGCGTCCCGCAGCCCTTCCTCGTCCAGGTCGAAGGAGTACGCGTCCTTCATCAGGAACTCCCGGCCGCGCAGCAGACCGGCCCGCGGCCGCGCCTCGTCCCGGAACTTCGTCTGCACCTGGAACAGCGTCACCGGGAAATCCCGGTACGAGGTGAACAGGTCCTTGACCAGCAGCGCCGCCATCTCCTCGTGGGTGGGCGCCAACAGGTGCTCGGCGCCGCGCCGGTCGGCGAGGGTGAAGATGTCGTCGCCGTACTCCGCCCACCGGCCACTGGTCCGGTACGGCTCCGCCGGCAGCAGCGCCGGGAAGTGCACCTCCTGGTCGCCGATCGCGATCAGCTCGCCGCGTACCACCTCGGTGATCCGGTCCAGCACCAGCTTGCCCAGCGGCAGCCACGTGTACCCGCCCGGTGCGGCGCGACGGATGTAGCCGGCGCGCAGCAGCAACCGGTGGCTCGGCACCTCCGCGTCGGCCGGGTCCTCGCGCAGGGTTCGCAGCAGCAGGGTCGACATGCGTAGCAGCATTCGCGCAGCCTAGAGCCGTCGCGCCGGGTCGGCGATCCAATTCGGTCCCGTGTGCGGCACGACTGTCGGGTCGGCGAGCGGCCGGAGCCGGCGAGCCTCCGGGACATGCAGATCATCAACGCGCTCGACTGACCGTCGGGTGCGCGGGGTGGCCCGTACCACGGGGACGGGCCACCCCGTGTGTGACCAATGACCTCCGCCACGTCGTCCAAATCGGGGCACCGCCCGCCGCGCCCCCGGTGACAGACTGGTCGCCGCAGGCAACGAGTGGCGTGAGGGAGGCGCGGGTGCGCTGGCGCAGTTATGTCGCGGTCGGGGACAGCTTCACCGAGGGTATGGACGACGCCTACCCGGACGGCACCTACCGGGGTTGGGCGGATCTGGTGGCGACCCGGCTCGCCGCCGAGGCGGGTCCCGACTTCCGCTACGCCAACCTGGCCATCCGGGGTCGACTCTTCCCCGGTGTGGTCGCCGAGCAGGTGCCCGCCGCCGTGGCGATGAAACCCGACCTGATCAGCTTCGCGGCCGGTGGCAACGACGTGCTGCGCCGCACCTTCGACCCGGACGCACTGGTCGCCCGCTTCGACGACGTGGTCCGGCAGCTGCGCTCGGGCGGCGCGGACGTGCTGCTCTTCCGGTTCGCCGACGTGATGGCCCGGCTGCCCGGGCAACGCCTCGTGGCCCCCCGGGTGGAGCTGCTCAACCAGGCAGTCGGTGAGACCGCCGAGCGGCACGGCGCCATCCTGGTCGACCTGTACGCCGACGACACCTTCCTCAACCCGATGCTCTGGAGCACCGACCGGCTGCACCTCTCCGCTGCAGGGCACCGGCGGGTCGCCGGGCAGGTGCTGAACGCACTCGGGGTGGGCTGCGACGAGGAGTGGCTACTGGTCCCGCCGCACCCGGCGCCGTCGCCGTGGCTGGCCGCCCGTGCGGCCGACCTGCGCTGGGCCGGTCAGCACCTGGCCCCGTGGATCAAGCGGCGGCTGACCGGTCGCTCCTCCGGCGACACCGTCACCGCCAAGCGCCCGCTGCTCGGGCCGATCGTCGACTGAGCGTGCTCACCCTGCACACCGCGCCGCTGCTGCGGCTCACCCCCGACGGCGAGCCGGTGCCGGACCACGCCGTGGTGGTCAGCGGCGACCGCGTCGAGGCCGTCGGTCCGCTCTCCGAGTTGAGCGGGGCGTACGCCGGGGCGCGGGTCCGCCGCTGGCCCGGCACGCTGGGCCCGGGGCTGCTGCACGATGGCCCGCTGCCGGCGGCGCCCACCCCGCGCGAGCGGGTGTACGCGTTGCTGCGGCGAGGGGTGACGGCGGTGCTGGCCGAGCATCTCGCCGACCCGGCGCTACGGGCGGCCGTCGACCGGAGCGACCTGGTGGTGCTGCCCGCTGCCGTCCCGTCGGCGCTGAACCCGGGCGGGCGCGCCGACCTGGCGGTCCATGACGCCGACGGTGCCTGCCTGGTCACTGTGGTCGCCGGTCGGATCGCCCACCGTCGCGCCTGACCACCGTGACGTGCCGCCCGCCACATCCGCGGCTCCCGATCCCCGATGGCCGGCCGCCAGGTCGAATCGCGGCGTAACTTGGGGATCATGTCTGTGCCGAGCGATCCTGATCCCCGCCTCCAGTCGTACGCGGACCCGCAGCGGCTGGTCACCACCGAGTGGCTGGCCGAGCACCTGGGCGACGAGGGCCTCGTGGTGGTCGAGTCCGACGAGGACGTACTGCTCTACGAATCGGGTCACATCCCCGGTGCCGTCAAGGTCGACTGGCACCTGGACCTGAACGACCAGGTGACCCGGGACTACCTGGAAGCCACGAGCTTCGCTGAGATGTGCGCCGCCAAGGGCATCGGCCGGGGCGACACGGTGGTCTTCTACGGCGACAACTTCAACTGGTGGGCCGCGTACGCCCTCTGGGTGTTCTCCCTCTTCGGCCACGCCGACGTGCGGCTGCTCGACGGCGGCCGGCAGAAGTGGATCGCCGAGGGGCGTGAGGTGACCCGTGACAAGCCGGCCCGCCCCCGCGCCGACTACCCGGTGCCGCTGCGTGACGACACGCCGCTGCGGGCGTTCCGCGAGCAGGTGATGGCGCACATCGCCGTGGGTCGGCCGCTGGTCGACGTCCGGTCCCCGGGCGAGTACACCGGCGAGATGCTGCACATGCCGGACTACCCGCAGGAGGGCGCGCTGCGCGGCGGGCACATCCCGGGTGCGGTCAACAAGCCGTGGAAGTCCGCCGCCAACGAGGACGGCACGTTCAAGTCCTCCGACGAGTTGCGCGCGATCTACGCCGACCAGCTCGGGCTCAGCCCGGACGACGACGTGATCGCGTACTGCCGGATCGGTGAGCGGTCCAGCCACACCTGGTTCGTGCTGCGGCACCTGCTGGGCTACCCGCAGGTGCGCAACTACGACGGCTCGTGGACCGAGTGGGGCAACCTGGTCCGAGCTCCCGTCGCAAAGGGCGACCAGCCCGGCGGCCTCGCCGCCTGACCGGCACTGCCGCCTGACCCCCTGAGCACCTGTCCCCGCGCGACCATCCGGTTGCGCGGGGACGGGGCTCAGCCGGCCAGTGCCACCATGCCGGTCAGGTCGCGGACCACGCCGGTGACCTCGCCGGTCTCCGGGTGCCAGCGCACCAGGCCGCCCGGTTGCAGGCGGAGCAGGACGGCACCGCGGTTGTCCCAGCCCAGCACCTCGCAGCAGCCCTTCCACCGGTCCCGGCCCAGGTCGAGCACGTGGGCCACCGCACCGGTCCGAGCGTCCAGCACGGCCACCCCCTCGGCACCGTCGATCTCGCTGCTGGTGATCCACGCCGAGCGGGCCAGGCGTTCGCCGTGCAGCCAACCCCGGCCGTAGAACTCGTTGACCTGGTACGGCACCGGCAGCGCGGCACCGGTGACCTTCTGTTCGGAGCGGATCGTGCCCTCGCGGGCGGTCCGGCTGCGCAGGATGAGGTTGTCCCGCATGCCGCTCACCTCGACCAGCGCCGCCTCGCGGCCGGCCGCCGGATCGGGCGTGACCAGGTCCCAGAGCGAGACGTCGAGCTCGCTGGCCGCGCCGGAGACCCGGTCCACCGCGTACGTCCGGTCGTCGCCGCCGACCAACACCCGGTCGTTCGCCCAGACCACCAGTTCCAGGTAGCCCTGAAGCGGGATGCGACGCACGGTCGCCGTGGTGAGGTCGACCATGATCAGCTCGTTGGTCTGCGCGAATGCGGCTGACCGGCCGTCCGGCGACAGCACTCCCGACTTCAGGGCGGGCGCCTGGTTGCCGCCCTCGTCCCGGGTGGGCGCCGGAGTCACCACGTCGAGACTGCGCACCACGCCGTCGTCCCCGAGCACCCGGACGGGGCCGTCCGCGCGGTACTCCTCGAAGTCGATCGGCTGGAACAGCGCCAGTGCCCGTTGGACCGGCCGGGCGGAGAGCGGCACGGTCGCCGGGTCACCGAGCCGGGACAGCGGATCACGCGGAAAGGTCAGCTCGGCGGGGGCGCGCACCACCGGCCCGGCGTGGCTGGGCACGACGGTTGGCGCCACCGAGTGGTCCGGCGGCGAATCGGCGGGCGGTCGCATCGCGGCCACCGTGCCGCCACCGATCAGCGCCACGGCCAGGGCCGCCGCGCCGACGGACCGTCGGGTACGCCGGGTACGCCGGGCCCGCTCCCAGCCGGCCACCGCGGGGTGGCTGGGCCGGACGTCCTCGACGCTGACCGTCAGCAGTTGACGTAGGTCCTGCTCGTTCACGGGTTCACCTCCAGGCCGGTGGCCAGGTCTCCGGGAGCAGCCGGGACCTGGCCCGAGCGGGCGTCCCGAGCCAGGTCCGGGGCCACCTCGCGGAGCCGGCGCAGCGCCGCGTGGCACTGGCTCTTCACGGTGCCGACGGTCACCCCGAGCGCTTCGGCGGTGGCGACCTCGGTCAGGTCCTCGTAGTAACGCAGTACCAGCACGGCCCGCTGCCGGGGTGGCAACTGGCCCAGCGCGTGGTGCATCGTCAGCCGCAGCGTGCCGTCGCGGTCGGGCGCCACCTGCTCCGGGGGTGCGGCGCTGAGCCATTCCCGACGCCTGCGACGCCACCACGACACCGCGTCCCGGTAGAGGATTGTTCGCACGTACGCGGCGGGGTCGCCGTCGCGTACCGAGGTCCAGCGCAGTGCCAGCTTCAGCAGCGCGTCCTGGAGGAGGTCCTCGGCCTGGTGCTGGTTGCCGCAGATCAGGTAGGCCGCACGCAGCAGCCGGTGCTGGTGGCTCTCCACGAAGGCGAGGTAACCCTCGCGTCCGTCGTCCGCCGCCGGTCCCATCCGCCCACCTCCCGGCCGTCGCGTTCCCGCGTCACCTGCCAGACGCACGGGGAGGGGGAAAAGGTTGGGTCAGTTCTCCGGCAGCCCGGTCAGGTAGCGCTGGAGGGTCGGTGCGATCCAGGAAACCAGCTCATCCGGATCCATGTCCACCATGGGCGGCAGGCGGACGATGTAGCGGGTGAAGGCGAGGCCGAGGATCTGGCTGGCCACCAGGCCGGCCCGGCGCGCGGTGGTTGCCGGGTCGGTGCCGAAGGTGGCCACGGTCGCGATGAGTTGGCCGGCGAAGATGTCGCGCATGCGCTCGGCCGCGCCGGGATTGGTGCTGGCGGTACGGAGTAGTGCCGTCAGCGTCTCGTCGCCCTCCCACCGGGTGAGGAAATGCCGGATCAACGTCTCGCCCAGTTGCCCGAGCGGCACCGCGGTCAGGTCGGGCAGGCGTAGGTCGAACTCGGCCGCCGCCGCGAACAGCCCCTCCTTGTTGCCGTAGTAGCGCATCACCATCGACGGGTCGATCCGGGCGTCGGCGGCGATGGCCCGGATCGTGGCGCGTTCGTACCCGTCGGCGGCGAACCGTTCGCGAGCGGCCCGCAGGATCGCCGCCCGGGTGGCGTCCGAGCGGCGGGGAGGGGTCGGGCGGGCGGGCGCTGTCATGTCAACGACCGTATGCCAACGACTGTTGACTCACAATGAGCGGCGACCTAACGTTGCCAACAAGTGTTTGCCAACATGTGTTGGCAACGATCGTTCCGGAGGTGGCCATGCTGCCCACGAGTACGGACGTTCTGGTGGTGGGCGCCGGCCCCACCGGTCTCGCCACCGCGCTGACGCTGGCCCGACGCGGGGTCGAGGTGACCGTGCTGGACCAGCTGGCCGACCCGCCGTCGACCTCCCGCGCGGCCGTCGTGCACGCGTACACCCTGGAGGTGCTGGACCGGATCGGCGCTGCGGCGCCGTTGGTGGCCCAGGGGGTGCGAGCGCCGCGCTTCACCGTCCGTGACCGGGACCGGGTGCTGCTGTCGGTGCCGTTCCACCAACTGCCGTCCCGTTTTCCCTACGCGCTGATGGTCTCCCAGGCGGTCACCGAGGCGGTGCTCACCGAGCAGTTGGCCGACCTCGGCGTCCGGGTGCGACGGCCGTGCCGGCTGACCGGCCTGAGCCGGAACGGCCACGGGGTGCTCGCGCAGATCGACGGGGAGGCGCTGCGCGCCCGGTTCGTGGTCGGCGCGGACGGCCTGCACAGCACGGTCCGGCGGTTGGCCGGTATTGGCTTCACCGGCCCGAGCGACGAGGAGTCCTTTGTGCTCGCCGACATCCGGGTGCACACCAGCCTGCCCCGCGACGAGGCGGCGCTCTTCCTCGCCCGCTCCGGGCCGCTGATCTGGGCGCCGCTCCCGGACGGGGTGGTCCGGCTGGTCGCCGCCGTGCCGACGGCCCCGGCCGAGCCGGATCCGGCCTACCTCCAGGCACTGCTCGACGAGCGCGGCCCGGCGCGGCGACCCGACCGGGTCACCGAGGTGCTCTGGGGTTCCCGGTTCCGGGTGCACCACCGGATCGCCGACACCTTCCGGTCCGGGCCGGTGCTGCTGGCCGGCGACGCCGGACACGTGCACAGCCCCGCCGGCGGGCAGGGCATGAACCTCGGCATCTGCGACGCGGTGGCCCTCGGCACCGCGCTGGCCGACGTGCTGGACGGCGGCCCGGAGACGCTGCTCGACGACTACACGGCCCGGCAGCGCCCGATGGCGGAGGACGTGCTGAGCTTCGCCGCCGGGCTGACCCGGCTGGCGACCCTCTCCCCGGCCCGCCGGCCGGTCCGTGACGTGCTGCTCCGGCTGCTCGGTGTCGTGCCGCCGGCCCGTCGGCGGATCGCGCTGCGCCTGTCCGGGCTGTCCCACCGGGAACGGACGCCGGGCTAGGCTGCGGCCGTGGGTCAGGTCTGGCGGGACTGGGGCGATGTCCTGCTCGCCGTGCTGGCCGGGCTGCCGCTGTTGGTCCTGGTCACCGCCGCCCTCGCCCGGCTGCGCCGGGCCGCGCCGGCCGGTCAGGCGTGGCGACGCAGCATCGCCGAGGTGGGCGCGGTCGCCGGCACCCTGCCCTGGGTGTGGATGATCCTCAACCCGCGCGACGCGCCACGGCAGGTCAACCCGGTGCCGCTGCGCGACCTGGCCGACCTGCTGACCGGACCGCCGACGACCGCGGTGGTTCAGGTGGTCGGCAACCTGCTGGTCTTCGCCGCCCTGGGCTTCTTCGCCCCGGTACGCCTCGCCGCGCTGACCAGCGTCGGTCGGCTCTTTCTGCTCGGCGCGGCCGGTTCGCTGCTGGTCGAGTCCCTCCAGTACGCGCTGGACCTCGGCCGCGTCTCCTCGGTGGACGACGTGCTGCTCAACGCGACGGGTGCGGCTCTGGGCGGGCTGCTGTCCCGCCGCTGGTGGGCGCGTCAGCCGGCGGCACCGGCCGCAGTGTCCACCACGCCGCGAGGGTGACCAGTGCGAACGTACCGGCCGCCGCACCCGCCACCGGCACCGTTCCGTACGCCGCGGCGACCAGCCCGGCGAGCGCCGCGCCGACCGGTGCGGTGAGCAGCCCGACCATCCGCTGGGCGGCACCCACTCGACCGAGCAGCCCGGCCGGCACGTGCCGCTGCCCGTACGACGCGCACAGGCTGTTCCACACCACGGTGCCGGCGGCGAAGACGGCCAACGCGAACGCGCCCGGCACCGGATGCCGGGCCAGCGCGAACCCGGTCAACGCGACGGTCTGCGCGGCGAGCACCGCGCACAGCGCGGGCACCGTGCCGAACCGGGCGGCGAGCCGACCCGCCCCGAGCGCCCCTGCCACGCCGCCGAGAATCGCACTGGCGGCGAACAGCCCGTACCCGGACGGCGGCACCCGCAACACGTCCAGCGCGTAGAGCACCAGCACCGCCAGCACGCCGCTGATCGCCAGGTTGCACGCCGCCGCCAACAGGGTGACCCGCCACAGTGTCCGGTGCGCGCGAAGCCACCGCAGCCCCTCGACGATCTCGCCCCACACCGACCCGCGACGCGCTCCCGTCGCCAAGCGGGGAGCGGATGTTGGGGTGAGGGCCAGCACGAGCAGGGCGGCCACGGCGAAGGTGACGGCGTCGATGGTGAACGGGAGGGCGGGGGCGACGGCGAAGAGCACGCCGGCGGCGGGCGCGCCGAGGAAACCGCCGGCCACCGCGGTGCCCGCCTGGAGCCGGCCGTTCGCCCGGGGTAGCGCCGCCGGAGGCACCAGTGCGGGGAGCAGCGCGAACGAGGCGGAGTCGAAGAGGGTGCCCAGCGCGGCGAGGAGGAACGCGGCCACCAGCAGTACCAGGATGCCGGCCCGGTCGAGGGCGACCGCCACGGCCAGCACCCCCACCACGGCCGCGCGGACCCCGTCCACCAGGGCCATCGTCCGCCGCCGGTCCCAGCGGTCCGCGTACACGCCGCCGAGCAGGCCGAAGAGCAGCGGCGGTAGCTGCCCGGCCACGGTGACCGCCGCGATGATCCGGGGGTCGCGGGTGAGCGTCGCGGCCAGCAGCGCCAGCGCTGGCGTCCGTAGCGCGTCGCCGAGCCGGGAGGAGACGGCGGCGGACCAGAGCAGCCGGAAGTCCCGACCGAGAGCGGAGGAGGTCATGCCGGTGACCGTGCGGGTTCGACCGGGTCGAGAGTCAAGCCGCCGGGCGAAAGGGGGACGCGCCCGGCGGTGATCATCGGTACGGTGGGCGCCGGCATCCGGACCGGGGAGAACTCAGGCGTGGACCACACCTTCCAGGTCGACCTCCGTGGCGTGGTCGATCTGCTCAGTCATCACCTCTACGGCAGCCCGCGGGTCTACGTCCGCGAGCTGCTGCAGAACGCAGTGGACGCGATCACCGCCCGGCGTGCCGCCGAGCCGGACGCGCCCGCGCTGGTCCGCATCGAGCCGCCGGACATCACCGGCGACGGCACGCTGCGGGTGCACGACACCGGCATCGGCCTGACCGAGGCGCAGGTGCACGAGCTGCTGGCCACCATCGGCCGCAGCTCCAAGCGGGACGAGCTGGGCTTCTCCCGGCACGAGTTCCTCGGGCAGTTCGGCATCGGCCTGCTCTCCTGCTTCCTGGTGGCCGACGAGATCCAGGTGCTCACCCGGCACGGCGAGCACCCCACGGTCCGCTGGACCGGGTACGCCGACGGCCGCTACGCGGTGACGGTGGCGCCGCCGGAGGCCGCCCGCGCCGAGCCGGGCACCACCGTCACGCTGGTGCCCCGCCGCGACGCCAACCAGTGGCTCACCACGCCGACCGTCACCGACCTGGCCCGGCTCTTCGGGTCGCTGCTGCCGGTCACCGTCCGGGTCGGCGACGTGGTCACCACCACCGGCGAACCGCCGTGGCCGACCACGTCGGGAGCACCGGTCGACCGCGCGGCGCTGATCAGGTACGCCCGGGAGACGCTCGGCGTCGACCCGTTCGACGTGCTGCCGCTGGCCGTACCGGAGGCCGGGCTGACCGGTGTCGCTGTCATCCTGCCCACCCCGGTGAACCCGGCGGCCCGAGCCGGGCACCGGGTATACCTCAAGCGGATGCTGCTCACCGAGAACGCCGACGGGCTGCTGCCGGACTGGGCGTTCTTCGCGCACTGCGTGGTGGACGCCAGCGAGCTGCGCCCCACCGCCAGCCGGGAGGCCCTCTACGAGGACACCCTGCTGACCGAGACCCGGGAGGCGCTCGGCGACCAGGTACGCGGCTGGCTGGTCCGGCTGGCGCGGCACGACCCGCACCGGTTGGCCGAGTTCCTCCAGGTGCACCACCTCGGCGTGAAGGCGCTGGCGTTGCACGACGACGAGATGCTCCGGCTGGTCGACCGGTGGTGGCCGATGGACAGCAACGTCGGCACGCTCACCCTCGCCGAGTTCCGGGAGCGCTACGGGGTGCTCCGCTACGCGGCGAGCCTCGACGAGTTCCGCCAGCTCGCCGCCGTTGCCGCCGCGCAGGACCTGGCGGTGGTCAACGCCGGCTACACGTACGACACCGAGCTGATCGAGCGGCTGCCGGTGGTGGACCGCTCGGTGCTGATCGAGCGGCTGGAGCCGAGCGACCTCACCACCCGCTTCGAAGGCCTCGACCCGCAGGTGGAGCTGGCGCTACGGCCGTTCCTCACCGCCGCGCAGCGGGCCGTCGAGCGTTCCGGCTGCGAGGTGGTCATCCGGGCGTACGACCCGGTCTCGCTGCCGGCGCTCTACCTGGTCAGCCGGTCCGCGGCGTTCAACGACCAGCTCGCGGCCAGCCGGGACCGGGCCGACGAGCTGTGGGGCGGGGTGCTCGACGCGCTCGCCGCCACCGCCCCGCCGGACCGCCCGCAGTTGGTGCTCAACCACCGCAACCCGCTGGTCCGCCGCGTCACCACGCTGACCGACCCGGAGCTGGTCGGGCTCGCCGTCGAGGCGCTGTACGGGCAGGCGTTGCTGCTCGGCCACCATCCGATCCGTGCGGCCGACGCCGCGCTGCTGAACGATTCCTTCCTCGGCCTGCTCGGCCGGGCCGTGCCGGGACAGGAGTGAGCATGGGCGACGAGGATCTGTGGCGGGTGCTGCGCGGCATCGGCGACATGCCGCACGGGGCGGGGCAGATCGCCGCGCTGGAGCAGCTGCTGCGTCGGGCGGACGCCTCCGACGACCGGCACCTCGCCTTCGCCACCCGAATGGAGGCCACCACCGGGTACATCTACGGCGGCGAGTCGGCGAAGTCCTTCGTGACCTTCTCCTGGTGTCTGGCCGAGTTCGACCGGGACCCGCAGCCCTATCACCAGCGCCACATGCACCAGCTGCTCTGGCACTTCAAGTCAATGGTGTCCGGTCTGCTGAAGTTCCCAGAGGTGCCGCTGGACCGCACGTACGCGGTGCTGGACGACATGGAACGGCGCTATCGGGCTGGTGGGCACAGCCTGCAGGCCGTCCACAAGCACCGGTTCCGGGTCGCCTCCCACGTGGGCGACGCCGAGGCCGCCGCGCACTGGTACCGGCTCTGGCAGACCACCCCACGCGACGAGCTCTCCGACTGTGCCGGCTGTGACCCGACGAGCCAGGTGGCCTACCTCGCCGACGCCGGGCGGGACGCCGAGGCGGTGGCGCTGGCCGAGCCGGTGCTCGCCGGTCGGCTCACCTGCAGCGAGCAGCCGCAGGCGATCCTCACCGCGCTGCTCCTGCCGTACGTGCGTATCGGGCGGGGTGATTCGGCGCGGGACGCGCACCGGGAGGCGTACCGACGGCTGCGCAGCAACCTCGCCGACCTGTGGGACATCGGCGACCACATCGAGTTCTGCACGCTGACCGGCAACGAGGCGCGGGCGGTGGAGCTGATCGAGCGGCACCTGGACTGGTTGGACCGGCCGCCGTCGCCGGCTGCCGCGATGCACTTCGCGGCGACCGCTGCCGCCGCGTTGCGCCAGGCCGGTCGGGTCGGCGCGTCGACCGTGTACCGACGGGCCGCCGAGGGCCAGCCGGCCGGGGAGGTGCCGGTGTCGGCGCTCGCCGACGAGTTGGCGGAGACCGCGACCGGGCTGGCCGCCCGCTTCGACGCCCGCAACGGCACCACCCACCAGTCGGAGTGGATCGCCCGGCGGATCGCCGTGCGGCCGGAGGGCGAGCACCTGCCGCTCTCCGCGAGCGTCCGTCGTCGCCCCGACCGCCCGACCCGCCCGGCTGAGGCCGAGCCGGCGGTCCCGCTCGACCAGGGTGCCGCACCGACCGTGGCCGACCGTGGCGGCCGGCCACGGGCCGGTGCCAGCGAGCCGACGGTGACCCTGCCCGCCGATGCCGGAGCGGACGAGCTGCTGGACCTCGCCGAGGAGAGCTGGGGCCGGCACGATCGGGCCACGTTCCGGGCGGCGCTGGTGGCCTACGACGACGGTTTCAGCGCCGCCGACCTGGCACCGCGCACGGTCGCCCACCGGATGGCGTTGCGGGCGGCCGAGCGTGGCGACCAGGACGACATCGACGGTGCGATCGAGATGAACCGGGCGGCACTGGACCTGTACCGGGAGGCGGCCGAGGAGTTGCCCGCCCAGGTGGTTGCCGGGCGGCTCGGCGTGCTGTTGACCCGGGCCGACGAGGGCGCCGAAAAAGGGCTGACGCTGGTCCTTGCGGCCGCCGAGGCGTTGGACCAGCTCGGCGACGCCCGGCAGCGGGCCGCCGGGCACGACCGGGTGGCGCTGGCGCTGCTGCATCGGGAACGGTGGGCGGACGCGCTCGCCGCGCTCGACCGGGCGCCAGCCGATGCGGGTGGCGACCGGCACCTGGCGGCCCGGATCGCGTTGCACCGGGCACACCTGTTGGAGCAGCTCGATCGCTTGACGGAGGCCCGCGCAGCCGCCGACGAGGCCCGCCGGATCGGCCGTGAGCTGGGCGTCGGCGAGCTGGTCACGGCAGGCTGCCTGACGTACGCCAGGACGGTGGACGACCCGGCCGACGCGGTGACCGCCTGCGACGAGGCGCTGCGGGTGGCGCCGGCGGACGCGGAGCTGCCGGTCCGGGTCGCCCGGGCGCGCGCGCTGCTCGCCACCGGCCGGGCCGCCGACGCGGTGGACGACTTCGTCGAGGCGGTGACGCTCTGCGTGGAGCGGGGTGCGGAGGGGGACGCCTTCCTGCGCTGGGAGTTGGCGAACGCGTACCGGATGGTGGGCCGGCTCGGCGAGGCGGCCGAGGTCGCCGAGGAGGCTGTTCTCGGTCTGGACCGGCTCGGCGCCCAGGCGCAGGCTGACCGCTGCCGGCACATGCTGGCCGGTGTCTACGCCGGGCTCGGCGAGATCGATCCGGCGCTGGCCCTGCTGGAGCAGTTGGCCAGCAACCTGGACGGCCCGGACAACCTCCCGCTCCGCGCGCAGGTGCTGGAGGAGGCGGGCGGGATCCTCTACGACGCCAACCAGGACGCGGTGGCCGCCGAGCGGTTCGCCACCGCCGCGACGGCGTACGGACTGGCCGACCTGCCGCTTGACGAGCTGCGGGCGCGCCGGCGGGAGGCGTACGCCTGGTTCTGGTCCTATGACATTCCGGAGGCGGTACGCGCCATCGAGGTGGTGGACGGGTTGGCGGCGACGTTGGCCGGGCAGCCGGAACAGTCGCCACCGGTGACGTACGAGCTGGCGATGGCGGCCGAGGCCGGAGCTCGGGTGCTGACCGAGGCGGATCGACTGGACGACGCGCTGGACCGGCTCACCGGGGTGCCCGACCGGTTGCGGTCGATCGAGGCGTTCGGGGAGGCCACGCAGGTGGAGATTCTCGTCGGTGAGCTGTTGCTGCGTCTGGACCGTCCGGCCGAGGCGGAGCCGCTGCTGCGCCGGGTGCTCGGCGGGCTCCCGGCCGACTCCCGGCCGGTCCGCCAGACGGCCTGGCTGCTGGCCCGTGCGCTGGACCTGCTCGGTCGGCCTGAGGAGGCCACGGCGCTGCGGACGGAGCACAACGTCGACCCGGACGACTGACCCCGCCGGCGGGTCGCCCTTTGCGAGCAGGTCGGGGAGGGGGCAACCGCACCACAGGTGTGAGTAACCGAGCGGTAACCACCGCTCCACCGGAGGCAGATCGCGGTCTAGGCTTGCCCGGTGACGGTGGAGCAGCAGGCACGGGGTGCGGCGGGTGCGGGCCGGCGTCGGTCCCGCAAGGACGAGATCCTGGAGATCGCGGTCGGCCTGTTCGCCGCCCGCGGCTATCACGGTGTGTCGATGGACGACATCGGCGCGGCGGCGGGGGTCACCGGTCCGGCGCTCTACCACCACTTCGCCGGCAAGGAGGCGATGCTGGCCGCCGCGTTGATCCCGGTCAGCGACGGGCTGCTGGCCGGTGGGCGGGAGCGCGCCGCCGGGCACCCGGATGACCCGCGCGCTGCGCTGGAGTCGCTGATCGACTTTCACGTCGAGTTCGCGCTGGCCAACCCGGCGGTGATCGCGTTGCATCTGCACGAGCTGGACCGCCTGCCCGACGAACCGCGGCGACGGATCCGCCGGCTGCAACGGCTCTACGTCGAGGAGTGGGTGACGGTGCTCACCGCGCTGCACCCCGGCATGCCCGACGGGGAGGCGCGGGTGCTGGCGCACGCCGCGTTCGGCCTGATGAACTCGACGCCGTTCCTCGGTGGCGAGGTGGACCGCCGACGCCGCGCCGAGCTGCTGCGCGACGCCACCCTGGCCGCGCTGCTCGCCTGAGCCGACTCGTCAGTAAGGCACCGGTCGTGGTTCCCTGACTACCGTCCCAACCCCTGGACGCTGGGAGGAAACATGATCGAGTCACTGCTGGTCGCCAATCGGGGCGAGATCGCCCGCCGGATCATCCGGACCGCCAAGCGGCTCGGTATTCGCGCGATCGCGGTGTACTCGGAGGCCGATGCCCACCTGCCGTTCGTCGCCGAGGCGGACGAGGCGGTCCTCATCGGTCCGCCGAACCCGGCGCAGAGCTACCGCAACACCGAGGCGATCCTCGCCGCCGCGAAGGCGACCGGTGCGCAGGCCATCCACCCCGGCTACGGCTTCCTGTCGGAGAACGCCGAGTTCGCCCGTACCGTCGAGTCGAGCGGTCTGATCTGGGTCGGTCCCGGCGCGGACGCGATCACCGCGATGGGCGACAAGATCAACGCTCGGAACCTGATGGCGGCGGCCGGCGTTCCGGTCGCGCCTGGCACCACCGACCCGGCCGCCGACCTGGACACGGCGGTGGCCGCCGCCAGCGAGATCGGTTACCCGGTGATGGTCAAGGCCGCCGCCGGTGGCGGCGGCATGGGCATGGGTGTGGCCGTCGACGAGGCCGCGCTGCGCACCGAGTACGACAAGGTACGCGCGTTCGCCGAGCGGATGTTCGGCGATGGTTCGGTGCTGATCGAGCGGTACTTCCCCCGGGTGCGCCACGTCGAGGTGCAGATCCTCGGCCTGGCCGACGGCCGGGTGGTGGCGCTCGGCGAGCGGGAGTGCTCGGTGCAGCGGCGCAACCAGAAGCTGGTCGAGGAGTCTCCGTCCCCGGCGGTCTCGCCGGAGCTGCGTGAGCGTTTCCTGGCGGCCGCGGTGCGCGCCGGTGAGGCGGTCGGCTACCGCAACGCCGGCACGGTGGAATGCCTGTTGGTCCCGCGCCAGCGGGACGCTGCTGGCGCTGTGCCCGATTCCGAGGAATTTTTCTTCCTGGAGATGAACACGCGGCTGCAGGTGGAGCACCCGGTGACCGAGTACGTCTACGGCGTCGACCTGGTCGAGGAGCAGTTGCGGGTGGCGTCGGGGCTGGCGCCGACCTTCGACCCGGACGCGCTGACCCCGCGCGGGCATGCCATCGAGATGCGGATCAACGCCGAGGACCCGAAGCGCTTCCTGCCCGGGCCGGGCGTGGTCCGGACCTGGGTGGAACCCGCCGGTGAAGGGGTCCGGGTGGACTCCGGCTACACCGAAGGCAACACCGTCACCCCGTTCTACGACAGCCTGATGGCCAAGTTGATCGTCAGCGGCGACACCCGCGAGCAGGCGATCGCCCGCGCCCGCACGGCCGTGGCCGCCTTCCAGATCGAAGGCCCGAAGAACAACCTCCCCTTCTTCAAAGAGCTCCTGGAGAACGAGGAGTTCCTCTCCGGCGCCTACGACACCGGCATCGTCTCCCGCATGCGCTGACCCCCGACTTGTTGATCAAGAGGTTTGCGTCAGGATCCCGGCCACGGATGACGCAAACCTCTTGATCAACGCCGGTGGTGGCGGGAGTGGCATGCTGGGGGAACTTCAGCACAGCACGACGTCACAGTGAGGTGACCCCTTATGGCGGACCTGCCGGATTTCGTCTCCATTCGCGAGGTTGGGCCACGGGACGGGCTGCAGAACGAGGACCCGATCCCGACCGACGCCAAGGTGCGCCTGCTCGACGCGCTCTCCGGCACCGGCGTACGCCGGATCGAGGCGGTGTCGTTCGTGCACCCGAAGGCGATCCCGCAGATGGCCGACGCCGACGAGGTGTGGCAGCGGGCGGTGCGGGCCGACGGGGTGCGCTACTCGGCTCTGGTGCCGAACACCCGGGGCGCCCAGCGGGCGCTCGCCGCCGGGTTCACCGAGATCGAGGTGGTGGTCTCGGCCAGCGACACGCACAACCGACGCAACGTCAACCGGACCACGGACGAGTCACTGGACGACATCGCCGAGTTGATCGACCTGCTGCACGGAGCCTCCGCGCGGGTCGAGGTGATCGTGGCGACCAGCTTCGGCTGCCCGTACGAGGGGGACATCGACCCGGAGCGGGTGGCCGGCATCGTGGACCGGGTGGTCCGCGACGGCGCGGACCGGGTGGCGTTCGGTGACACCACCGGCATGGGCACTCCGCGCCGGGTCCGAGAGCTGCTGACCGCGGTACGCGACCGCAACGCGCAAGTGCCGGTGCTGCTGCACTTCCACAACACCAGGGGTACCGCGTTGGCCAACCTGATGACCGCGCTGGAGTTGGGGGTGACCGAGTTCGACGCCAGCGTGGGCGGCCTGGGCGGCTGCCCGTACGCCCCGGGGGCCAGCGGCAACCTGGCCACCGAGGAGGCCGTGCACATGCTGCACGACATGGGCATCGACACCGGCATCGACCTGGCCGCCCTGATCGAGGCGGCCGAGTTGGCCGAGCACCTGCTGGGCAAGAAGCTCCCGTCCGGGGTGCTGCGCGCCGGCCCCCGTACCCGGTTGACGCCGATGCCGAGCTGACCGTTCAGGAACGCGGGGAGGGGCCGGCGTCGTGCCGGCCCCTCCGTCGTGTCCGGTCGATCAGCCCACCGGGGTGAGCACGCTCGGCCAGCTGTCGCGGAAGATGTCCGCTCCGGCGCGGTCCGTGCTGCGCTCGGTGGCGAGGGTGCCGGCGAAGAGGTTGGTCACCCGGTTCGCCTCGGCGGTGCTCGGGTACGGGTTGGTGCAGCTGGTGCCGGCGCTGCCGCCGGACATCAGGAGCGAGCAGTTCCCGTTGTAGTTGTCCGGCAGGCCGAGGATGTGCCCGATCTCGTGGGTCATGATCCGCAGCACGCTGTACTGCGCGGCCTGCTGGGTGTCGATGTAGACCCGGCCGTTGCCGAGGCTGGTCCGGACGGCGTACGAGCCGCCGCCGGTGATCCGGTAGATCCGGAGGTTGGAGCCGCAGTTCGCCGAGAGCGTCAGGTTCGACGTGGCGTTGTTCCAGATCGAGGCGGCCTGGTTGGCGGTGCTGGCGTAGCTTCCCGCCTGGCTGGTGTTGTAGCAGATGGTCATGGCGGCGGACGCGGGCGACGGGTTGGCGACCGTGACGCCGAGGGTGGTGAGTGCCGTCGCGAGCAACGCGACCGCGAGCCGATTGAGTCGTGAGGTCATCGCTGACTCCAATCCGGGAGGAGGGGGTGTCAGGAGCCTAGCGACATGCATCTATGTACTTCAATGCTTCTTTTGAAGGCGCGGCCGGGAGGTGGCCTCTTCCGCCGTCCGATCCGCCCAGCGGGTCGCCGAGCGTCGCACGGATGCGATAGCCTAACGATCGTTCAGTTCAATGCGGCGAGGGAGTCAGCGTGACGCTCGACGGTGAGGCGCTGGAGCAGCTCCGCAAGCGCGTACGGGCCGGCGGCGCGGAGAAGTACCACGCGGCGAACGCCGCCAAGGGCAAGCTCTTCGCCCGGGAGCGGGTCGCGCTCCTGGTCGACGAGGGCTCCTTCGTCGAGGACGGCCTCTACGCCAACGCACTTGCCGACGGGCTGCCCGCCGACGGCGTGGTCACCGGCACCGCCACCATCGACGGCCGGCAGGTCTGCCTGATGGCCAACGACTCCACCGTCAAGGCCGGCAGTTGGGGCGCCCGCACGGTCGAGAAGATCATCCGGATCATCGAGCGGGCGTACGGCGCCAGCGTGCCGATGGTCTACCTGGTCGACTCGGCCGGCGCCCGGATCACCGACCAGGTCGACCTCTTCCCCGGTCGGCGCGGCGCCGGCAAGATCTTCTGGAACCAGGTTCGCGCTTCGGGCTCGATCCCGCAGGTGTGCGCGCTTTTCGGCCCGAGCGCCGCCGGTGGGGCGTACATCCCGGCGTTCTGCGACGTGGTGGCCATGGTCGAGGGCAACGCCAGCATGTACCTCGGCTCCGACCGGATGGTCGAGATGGTCACCGGCGAGAAGACCACCCTGGAGGCGATGGGCGGGGCAAAGGTGCACACCGCCGAGTCCGGCGTGGGGCACTTCCTCTGCCAGACCGAGGCCGACGCACTCGACGTGGTGCGCCGCTACCTGTCGTACCTGCCAGCCAACTGGACCCAGGCGCCGCCGGCCGCCGAGGCGGTGGCCGCGCCCGCGAAGGCCGACCTGGCCGCGCTGGTGCCGGCCAGCGAGCGGCAGGCGTTCGATATGCGGCGGTACGTCAAGGGCCTGCTCGACGAGGGTTCCTTCTTCGAGATCCAGGCACTCTGGGCCAAGGAGCTGACCATCGGCTTCGGCCGACTGAACGGCGAGGTCGTCGGCGTGGTCGGCAACAACTCGATGTTCAAGGGCGGCGTGCTCTTCGTCGACTCGGCCGACAAGGCGACCCGGTTCGTGCAGCTCTGCGACGCGTTCAACGTGCCGCTGCTCTTCCTCAGCGACGTGCCCGGCTTCATGGTGGGCAGCGCCGTGGAGAAGCAGGGCATCATCCGGCACGGCGCGAAGATGATCACCGCGATCTCCGAGGCGACCGTGCCGAAGATCTGCGTGGTGGTCCGTAAGGCGTACGGCGCCGGCCTCTACGCGATGGCCGGGCCCGGGTTCGAGCCGGACGCCACCATCGCGCTGCCCAGCGCGAAGATCGCGGTGATGGGGGCCGAGGCCGCAGTGAACGCGGTCTACGCCAACAAGATCGCCGCCATCCCGGACGCGGACGAGCGGGCCGCCTTCGTGGCCGCGAAGCGCGCCGAGTACGAGCAGGACATCGACGTCGTCCGGCTCGCCAGCGAGCTGGTGGTGGACGCCATCGTCGAGCCGCACGACCTGCGTACCGAGCTGGTGCGCCGGTTCGCCGCAGCGCGTACCAAGGATCGGCAGTTCTCCCGGCGCCGGCACGGCGTCACCCCGGTCTGACCCGACGACCGACCGAACGGCCACAGCGAACCGTCCCGGCGTCACGAGCGCCCGGCGGCCCCGTCCACACAGGAGGATGAGATGGACTTCCGGCTCACCGACGAACAAACGGCGCTGCGGGAAAGCGTGCGGGACTTCGCCCGCGAGGTGGTCGCACCGGTCATCGCCGAGCACTACGAGCAGCACACCTTCCCGTACGAGGTGGTCCGGCAGATGGGCAAGATGGGCCTGTTCGGCCTGCCCTTCGGCGAGGAGCACGGCGGCATGGGCGGCGACTACTTCGCGCTCTGCCTCGCCCTGGAGGAGTTGGCCCGGGTCGACTCCAGCGTGGCGATCACTCTGGAGGCGGCGGTCTCGCTCGGCGTGATGCCGATCTACCGGTTCGGCACCGACGAGCAGCGCGCGACCTGGCTGCCGAAGCTGCTCAGCGGCGAGGCGCTGGCCGGTTTCGGGCTCACCGAGCCGGGCACCGGGTCGGACGCCGCCGGCACCCAGACGCGGGCGGTGCTGGACGGTGACCACTGGGTGATCAACGGCTCGAAGGCGTTCATCACCAACTCGGGCACCGACATCACGGCCCTGGTCACCGTCACGGCGGTGACCGGCACGAACCCGGACGGCTCGAAGGAGCTGTCGACCATCATCGTGCCCACCGGTACGCCGGGGTTCACCGTGGCGCCGGGTTACTCCAAGGTGGGCTGGACCGCCTCGGACACCCACGAGCTGACCTTCGACGACTGCCGGGTGCCGGCCGCCAACCTGCTCGGCGAGCGGGGCCGGGGCTTCGCCCAGTTCCTGCAGATTCTCGACGAGGGCCGGATCGCCATCGCCGCGCTGGCCGTCGGCCTCGCCCAGGGCTGCGTCGACGAGTCGATCAAGTACGCCAAGGAGCGGCACGCCTTCGGCCGGCCGATCGGTGCCAACCAGGCGATCCAGTTCAAGATCGCCGACATGGAGCTGAAGGCGCACACCGCCCGGCTGGCCTACTACGACGCCGCCGCCCGGATGCTGGCCGGCGAGCCGTTCAAGCGGCAGGCCGCCATCGCCAAGCTGCACGCCAGCACGATCGCGGTGGACAACGCCCGGGAGGCGACCCAGATTCACGGCGGCTACGGCTTCATGAACGAGTACCCGGTGGCCCGGTTCTGGCGGGACTCCAAGATCCTGGAGATCGGCGAGGGCACCAGCGAGGTGCAGCGCATGATCATCGCTCGCGATCTGGGTCTCTGACCGGTCCCCGAGCCGGCCGGCACCCCGATCGGCCGGTCGCTTCGGGTAGGGGTGCCCGTTCGGCTGTCGGATATCGGCGAGTGGGCGTCGGCAGCCCGACGTTCGACTGCCGATGGTGGGAGTCGATCCGTACTCTTCGTGCCCATGACTCCCGATCATGATCGGTCGCGGAGCCCGGCGGGCCGTACCGGGCTGCCGGACCTGCTGCGTGGGCACCGGCGTACCGCCGGCCTGACCCAGGCCGAGCTGGCGTCCCGGGCCGGCGTGGGCGTGCGGACGGTGCGTGACCTGGAGCGTGGTCGGTCGGTCCGGCCGCAGCGCACCACGGTTGAGCTGCTTGCCGCAGCGTTGGACCTGACCGGCGCCACCCGGGCGACGTTCCTGACTGCCGCCCGCAGCACCGCCAGCGGTGAGCCACCTCAGCCGGATGTCACCCCGGCGGCGCTCGCGATCACCGGCAGCACCGCGTCGACAGCCGAGCCCGCCGGATCCGGCCCGCAGGTCGCCCTTCCACCGCCGGTCGCGCTGATCGGCCGCGACCGCGATGTCACGGAGTTGGCCGGGATGCTGACCGCGGAGCGTGGTCCCCGGCTGGTGAGCCTGGTCGGGCTGGCCGGGGTCGGAAAGACCGCGCTCGCGCTCTCCGTGGCGCACGCGGCAGCCCGTGCCCACTCGGGCGGCGTGGCCGGGGTGCTGGTCGGCGAGGGCTCGGACGGACCGGATGTGCTCGCCGCCTCGATGGCCGTGCTCGGCGCGGCCCGGCTGCCGGAACTCGTCGCCCGGCTCGCCGGCCGGCCGGCGCTGTTGGTGATGGACGCGGTGGAGCGCGCACCGGGCCCGGTGGCCGAGACGCTGCACCGGCTGACCGGCGTGCTGCCCTCGCTGCGGGTGCTGGTCGCCGGGCGGCATCCGGTCGGGCTGCCCGGCGAGCGGGTCTGGCCGGTCGCGCCACTCGACGTGCCGCCGCCGGGCGCCGAGCGGCGTGGGCCGGCCACGCTCGGGTCGTGGCCGGCGGTCGCGCTGTTCACCGCCCGTCTGGCCCAGGTCCGTCGGGAGCCTCCCACCGCGGACGAACTGCCTGCTCTGGCCGCACTGGTCCGCCGGCTGGGCGGGCTGCCGCTGGCCATCGAGCTGATGGCCGCCCGGGGCAGGATCCTCGACCTCACCGAGCTGCTCGACCGGTACGGCGACCGGGTGCTCGACCTGGCGACCCCCGCCGACCCGGCGGTCCACCCCGGCTGGGACGGGCCCGACGCGACCATCCGCCGCTCGGTCGGCGCGGACGACACCGGGGCAGTCGTGGCGGTGACCCTGCGGGACGCGGTGGAGACCAGCTACCGGCTGCTCGCGTCGGACGAGCGGGCCGCGCTGCGCAGGCTCGCCGTGTTCGGCAACCGCTGGTCGGTGGAGTTGGCCGAGGAGATGCTCGTCGACGAGACCGACCGGGACGGCGCGGCGGCGATCGATCCCGTTTCGCTGTTGGACCGGCTCGTCGAACTCGGCCTGCTGAGCGTGCGCGGCACCGGGCCGTACCGGTTTCGGCTGCTTGACGCGGTACGCGACTTCGCCGCCGAGCAGGCGGCCGGCGGCGGCGAGCTGCCCTCCATCCGGCGTCGGCACGCGGTGGTGGTCACCCGACTGGTGGCGCGGACCGCCACCGATCTGGTCGGTCCGCGGCTGCCCGAGGCGTTGCACCGGCTGGACGAGGTGACCAGCGACATCAGTTCGGCGCTGGCCCACGCCGCAACCGACGATCCGGTGACCGCGCTCCGTCTGGCGGCCTCCCTGACCCGCTGGTGGCGGTTCCGTGGCCGGGATGTCGCCGGCCGGCAGTGGCTGCGCCGGTTGTTGGCCGATCCACGGACCGTCGACGCCGATCCCGTCCTGCGGGGCTGGGCCGCCCTCGGGGTGGCCCGGCTCGCCGCCGAGCACGGCGCGGGCGCCGACGAGCTGCCGACTGCGCGGGCCGCGTTGGACGCGTTCCGGCAGGCCGGCGACGTCAGCGGGGAGTTGGAGTCGCGGATCGTGCTGGGCGCGCTGCTGATCGGCGTTGGCCGGCGCGACGAGGCCCGCGAGCAGGCCGAGACGGTGCTCCGGCTGGCCGGCCGCAACGGCCGGATCCGGGACATGGCGGTGGCCCAGAACAGCCTCGCCTGGCACGAGATCCGGGTCGCCGACCTGGCCGCGGCGCACCGCCGGCTGGCCGCGGTGGACCGGCTCGCCGCCGAGTGCGGGGAACAGCGGCTGCGGGCCCTCTCCTGGGCCAACCGGGCCGAGGTCGTCCGCCTCGAGGGCCGGTACGCCGACGCGGTGGACCAGGGCCGACGGGCGGTGGCGGCGTTGTCCGAGCTGGGTGATCCGCGGCACCGCCGACGGGTGCTCGGCACGATCGGGTTGGCGCTCGCCCAGGACGGTCGCGGTGACGAGGCGGCCGAGGTGCTCACCGAGTTGCGCGCCGACGCCGCCGAGGTGGGAGTAGGCGTACGGTCGCGGCCACCAGCGGAGCGGGCCGGACCGCCGCGACCGCGTCTGCACGGTGCGGTGCCGGCCGGGGGTGGCCCGAAGGCGGCGATCTGTGCGTTGATCGAGGGAAACCTGGCGCTGCACCGGGGTGACCGGGAGCTGGCGGCCGAGTGGTTCGCCGCCGCCGCCGAGGTTGGTCAGGACCGGCGGGACGGGGTGGAGGCGCTGGTCGGGCTGGCCGCGAGCACCGCCGACGCGGCGATCCTCGACCAGCTGGACCGGGTCTGCCAGGAAAGTGGCATCCGCCTGCTGCCGCAGGAGTCGGAACTGCTCTACGCGCTGACCGCCACCCGGGGCGGGCCCGCCGAGCGGTAGTCGCGGCGGGTTGCCGGGTGGAGAGTGGCGCGGGCGAAAAGCCCCCTTTGTTGCTACCCCTCGCTGTTCGCCCGCGCCGTCACCCCCCGGTGAATCCCCGGTGGACGAAAGCCTGCCACCGCGATCGAGGCGGAAAGCCTGTTTCGGGCGGCATGTCGGGGTGGCAAGGTCAGTTCTGCCGGTCTTTCTGCCGGTAGCGCCGACACCGCCCCCGGTCGGTCGCCGACTGCCAAACGGGCGGCCGACGACGGTCAGTGGGCAGCGCCGTCGACGGCGGCGATCTCCTGCTCGGTACTGCCAGCGGTGGCTCCCGGATGCACGGCGTCACGGACCCGGCGCAGGCCGTCGAGCAGGGCCGCCAGAGCCTCGGGGTCGAGTTGCCCGGTGAACCACTGCTCGATGATCCGCAGGTGCCCGGGCAGCGTCTCATCCAGCCGCCGCATGCCAGCGGCGGTTACCACGGCGAACGAGCTGCGCCGGTCGGACGGGCAGGCCCGGCGGGTGAGCAACCCGTCGCGTTCCATCCGGTCCACCACACGAGTCACCCCGCTGGTGGACAGGGAGGTCTGCGCCGCGAGGTCCGACATCCGCAGTTGGTTGCCCGGCGAGCGGGCCAGTCGGGTGAGCACCTCGAACTCGACCACGGAGAGGCCCTGCTCGTCGAGTTGGGCAGCGAACCGGGCCGACAGACCGGCATGCACCTCGTAGAGCAGGCCGACGGCGGTGATCCGGGGGTCGTCGAAGACGTTGGTCACTCGTTCATCGTACCAGTACTTGACAGGGGGAATGTTGTTGCGGTTATATTTGCTCAAGCAGTCGTTGGGCTACTAAACATTCTCTGGAGGACATCAGCATGACCAGCAGCATCGATGCGGTTACCCGCGACTGGGACGGCCTCACCATCCCGACCCCCGGCACCTACGCGCTGGACGTCGCGCACAAGCGGGTCGGCTTCGTCGCTCGGCACATGATGGTCAGCAAGGTCCGTGGCGAGTTCAACGAGGCGACCGCCACCATCACCGTCGCCGAGGACCCGCTGCAGTCCTCGGTCGCTGCCACCATTCAGGGTGCCAGCATCGACACCACCCAGGCCGACCGGGACGCGCACCTGCGCAGCCCCGAGTTCCTGGATGTCGAGAACTTCCCGACCCTGGAGTACCGCAGCACCGGGGTCAAGTCCCGTCGTGGCAACGAGTTCGTGCTCTCCGGTGAGCTGACCATCAAGGGTGTCACCCGCCCGGTCGAGCTTGAGGTCGAGTTCGAGGGTGTCGGCCGCAGCCCGTTCGGCCAGGACATCTTCGGCTTCTCCGCGAGCACCGAGATCGACCGCGAGGAGTTCGGCCTGACCTGGAACGTCGCGCTGGAGACCGGCGGCGTACTGGTCAGCAAGAAGATCAAGATCGAGATTGAGGGCGAGGCCATCCGCCAGGCCTGATCCTTCGGATCGCCGGTACGCCGGGCCCGCGCCGTACGTCGGCGCGGGCCCGGCGTCGTCTCCGCCGACCTCGTGGGAATTGTCACGAGTTGTTCGCACGGCTACTGGGTCCGGCCAGGCGCCGACGGGGTACAGATGGCGCCACGAGCGCGTCTGGCTCCGGTTGGTGAGGGATCACCCGGTGCCGGCCTCTGGCCCCGGCCAGGCAAGCGCTCTTAACGTGGATGGTTCACACTGCGCTTTCCGGGACGGCAGGATCCCGACCGCGCCGGCGTCGGGAGGACACATGGGCAGGGACGTCTCGCAGGGCGCCTTCTCCCGGGAGGACCGCGTCCGCTACCGGCAGAAGGTCCGGCGCTGCCTGGACGTCTTCGCGCTGATGCTGGACGACTTCGGCTTCGACGCCGACCGGCCGATGACCGGGCTGGAGATCGAACTCAACCTGGTCGACTCGGCGGCCGAACCGGCGATGCGCAACGAGGAGATCCTCGCCGACATCGCCGACCCGCTCTTCCAGACCGAGCTGGGGCAGTTCAACCTGGAACTCAACGCCGAGCCCCGGCTGATCGAGGGCACCGGCTTCGCCGACTACGAACACGACCTGCGCGGCAGCCTCTCCCGGGCCGACGAGCGGGCGGCCAAGTCCGACGCGAAGATCGTCCTGGTCGGCATCCTGCCCACCCTCACCGAGGGGCACCTGGTCGAGGACAACCTCTCCACCAATGAGCGCTACCGGGTGCTCAACGACCAGATCGTCGGTGCCCGGGGCGAGGACATCGAGCTCGACATCCGCGGCGTCGAGCAGTTGCGGACGCACACCGACTCGATCGCCCCCGAGGCCGCCTGTACCAGCCTCCAGTTCCACCTCCAGGTGGCGCCGGACAGCTTCGCCGACTACTGGAACGCGTCGCAGGCCATCGCCGGGGTGCAGGTGGCGATCGGGGCGAACTCTCCCTTCCTGTACGGCCGGCAGCTCTGGGCCGAGACTCGGATCGCCCTCTTCGAGCAGGCCACCGACACCCGTCCGGACGAGCTCAAGGCACAGGGCGTACGCCCTCGGGTGTGGTTCGGAGAGCGGTGGATCACCTCGATCTTTGACCTGTTCGAGGAGAACGTCCGGTACTTCCCGCCGCTGCTGCCGATCTGCGAGGACGAGGACCCGGTGGAGGTGCTGCACGCCGGCGGTGTGCCCCAGCTCGGCGAGCTGCGGCTGCACAACGGCACGGTCTACCGCTGGAACCGCCCGGTCTACGACATCATGAACGGCCGCCCGCACCTGCGCGTGGAGAACCGGGTGCTGCCGGCCGGCCCCACGGTGGTGGACATGCTGGCCAACGCGGCCTTCTACTTCGGCCTCGCCCGCGGCCTGGCCGAGGCGGAACGGCCGATCTGGAGCCAGCTCACCTTCAGCTCCGCCGAGGAGAACTTCCACGCCGCCGCCCGGCGCGGCCTGGACGCCGTGCTGCACTGGCCCCGGGTCGGCGACGTGCCGGTCACCAAGCTGGTGCTGGAGCAGTTGCTGCCCACCGCCGCAGCCGGCCTGGACGGGTTCGGTGTCGCCCCGGAGCAGCGGGACCGGCTGCTCGGCATCATCGAGCAGCGCTGCCGGACCGGCCGCAACGGTGCCGTCTGGCAGACCGAGGCGGTCTGGGCGGCGGAGCGGCACCGGGGCATGGACCGGCCCGCCGCGCTGCACCACATGGTCCAGCGCTACGCGGAACTCCAGCGCGGCAACGAGCCGGTGCACACCTGGCCGGTCGACTGACTCCGCGCGCCCAGCTCGCCCACCGCGTTGGCGGCTCGCCGCCGTCGCCGGGGCTCAGTCGGTGGCGGGTCGCCCGGCCCGTCGCGGCGACCTGCTCCGTCGGCCGCCCGTCGCCGCACCCGCCGCCGAGTCACCGTCCGCGGAGTCGGTCGGATCGGCGAGGTCCGGGTCCGTGCGCGGTGCCGGCACCCGGGGTACGCCGGCGGTGCCCCGCTTCCGTGGAGTGGCCTCGGTCACCGGGGGTACGGCGCCGGCAGGGACCTTTCCGCGCCTGGTGGTGACCTCTGCCGAAGGGGTGACCGCCGCCGGCTCGGGCTCGGCGGCCCGGGGCGAGCCGGGCTCGACGACGGTGTGCGGGCGGGCCGCGTTCCGGTTCCGGTCGGCCCGCTCGGCGAAGACGGCGATCAGCACCGAGCCGCCGATGCCGGCGATCACCGCGTACGGGGCGATCAGTTGGGTGGACAGCTGTGCCGGACCCAGTGCCGACCAGCGCGGCACGGTGGTCAGGTAGGCGAGCGCGACGAGCAGTGGACCGGCCGCGCCGGAGGCCGCCGCGCCGACCCGGTGCCCGGGCGACCTCGCGGCCCGTCGGGCGGCCAGCGCGCCGATCACCAGTGCGGGAACGAGCGCCAGCAGCGCACCCGGCCAGTAGAGCTGGTCCCCGATCCAGTACCGCGGGTGATCCGGGTCGAGCTGCCAGGTGCCGAGCTGGGCGCCGGTCAGCCCGCGTCCGACGCGTACCCCGTCGATCACCGAGACCACCGCGAGCAGCCAGAGCCAGGCGGCCGTCGCGGTCACGTTCAGCGCGGCGGTGCGGGAGCGCAGCGCCCAGACCGCGACGAGCACGCCGATCAGGATGCCCAGTCCCGCGTGTACGGCGGCCACCCGTTGCGGGGCCCCGGTGTCGGCGCCCATCGCGACCCGCGCAGGTACGGAGACCAGCAGCACGGTGACCAGCCCGCCGATCCCGGCACCGAGCGCCAGGGCGATCCGTCGCAGCAGGCCCTCGTCCTCGTTGGGCAGGGCCTCGGACGCCTGCGCCGACTGGTCGCCCGTCTCGGCCGGTCGGTCCGCCGTCGTGGGGCCGTCACCGTCGACCACAGCCGGAAGTCCGGTCGCGAGCGTCGCCCGGTCTGGCCGGGCCGTCTGGTCCGACCTGTCCGCCGGTCGCGGCTCGGGCACGGCGGGAGGCGTCGGCTCCGTGTCGGTCACCCTCGGATCGGCCACCGGCGGCACGGCCCGCTGGTGCAGCCGCTGCGCACAGACCGCACCCAGCACGGTCGAGCTGGCGGCGAGCCAGGTGGCCCAGGCGAGGCCGTCCGGCCATGCCGTCTCTGTGGCTCCGGCATCGGTTGGCGTCCAGGTGATGACGCCAAGCCCGTAGCCGAAGCCCAGTTGCGCGGCGCCAGCGCCGGCAGCGACCCCGATCGCCGTCGCGATCGATACTCCCCAGCCCCGTCTGGCCATGCCGGGCAGCGTAGCGTCCCGTCGTCGGCGCGGCGAGTCGCGACGACCCGCCGGGGTTGGCCGGCGGCGCAGCGTGTTGGGCGGCGACGGGTACGGTCGCCGGTGATGAGGCGGTGGGCGGTATGACGGACGCGAACACGGGTCGGCAGGATTCCGCTGGCGACCGGGACAACGGCGGTCCTGGACGGACCAGCGTGCTGCTGGGTGGCGGGCTGGTCGCCGTGCTCCTCGCCGCCGTCGGTGCGACCGGCGGCTGGCTGCTGGCCGGCGGGGACGACGGATCTCCGTCGGATCCGCTGGCGGTGGCGACCGCGACCGGTGCGCCGACCGACCAGGCCACCGCACCCCGGCCCAGCACCGGCCGGACCACGCCCTCCACCCCCCGGACCTCCGGCACTGGGACGAAGGGGACCGGGCTGACCGTGCCACCGGTCGTGGGCACCGACTTCGTGCAGGCCCGGGACATGTTGCGCAAGCAGCGGCTGGGCTGGCGGTTGGTCTTCGGCACGGGCACCGGTCGTACGGTCGAGAGCAGCTCGCCCGCCGTGGGTACCGACGTTGCCCGGGGCGCCACGGTGCAACTCCGCGTGGCCGGTCCCGCGCCGGCCGCCGAGGTGCCCGATGTGGTCGGCGACAACTGCTCCGATGCCGCCGACGACCTGGTCGACGAGGGGCTCTACCCGAGCTACCGCAGCGGACGCAGCGGAAAGGTCAGCCGGCAGGAACCGGCCGAGGACGGCCCGGCCCGCTGGAACGACGAGGTCAGCATCTGGTGCGGGGCGGCAGCGCCACCCACCCAGGCGAGCCCGGAACCCACCCCCTGATCCCGGCCCAGCGATCGACCATCACCACCGACCGCCTTGTGGGTGCCAGAGATCGGGGCATCCGACCGCCGACACCGGTTCGAGCCGGGCGGTTCGGGCCGCTGATACCCGCCGATGACGGTGCGGGCGGTTAGGTTGGCGGTCGAGGGCCATGGCGCCCGCCCGGTTCGGGAAAGGACGGTGCGATGAGCGACGACCGCCAGGGGCCGCCCACCGGGGAACACGACGACGACCGGACCCGACCCCTGCCGCCCGCCGCCGACCGGCCGGAGCCGCCACAACCAGCCGAGCCCGCCACCCCACCCCGCGCCGCGGCGCCGGACGAGACCGCGCCGATCGACCGCACCGCGCAGCCGGACGAGACCGCGCCGCACGACCGCACCGCGCAGCCGGACGAGACCGCGCCGCACGACCGCACCGCGCAGCCGGACGAGACCGCGCCGCACGACCGCACCGCGCAGCCGGACGAG